>JAITXR010000371.1 GCA_031284665.1 Paludibacter sp. | reverse complement strand
ATTACGCATCGATATTTGCGTAAGTTGCATTTTCCTCGATAAATTGGCGGCGTGGAGCCACGTCGTCGCCCATAAGCATTGAAAAAGTGTGGTCGGCAGTAGCGGCATTGTCAATTGTTACCTGACGGAAAGTGCGGTTTTCGGGGTCCATTGTAGTTTCCCAAAGTTGCATTTTGCTCATTTCGCCAAGACCTTTATAACGTTGCGTGTGTATTCCTCCCTCGTTTCCACCGCCGTAACGTTCGATAAATGCTTGCCGTTGCTGGTCGTTCCAGCAATATTCTTCCACTTTCCCTTTTTTGCACAGATAGAGTGGGGGAGTGGCAATATACAAATGCCCAAGTTCGATAAGTTCTTTCATATGGCGGAAAAAGAAGGTCATAATCAGTGTGGCAATATGACTTCCGTCCACGTCGGCATCGGTCATAATTACAACTTTATGATAACGCAATTTGCTGGTATTTAGTGCTTTGCTGTCGTCTTCAGTTCCGATTGTAACGCCAAGAGCAGTGTATATATTGCGAATTTCTTCACTTTCGAGCACTTTATGCTGCATTGCTTTTTCGACGTTAAGAATTTTTCCTCTCAATGGTAAAATTGCTTGAAATTTACTGTCGCGCCCTTGAATTGCCGTACCACCTGCGGAATCTCCTTCGACAAGAAAAAGTTCACATATCGCAGCGTCTTTGCTTGAGCAGTCGGCAAGTTTACCGGGTAAACCAGCGCCTCCAAGCGGCGATTTGCGCTGAATTTTAAGTCGTGCATTGCGAGCAGCCTCGCGAGCCTGCGCTGCAAGGATTACTTTGTCAACAATTGTTTTTGCCTGTTTTGGATGTTCTTCCAGATAGTTTCCCAGAGCCTCGCCCACTGCTTGACGAACAGTACCCGACACATCGCTGTTGCCGAGTTTGGTTTTTGTTTGCCCTTCAAATTGCGGCTCGGCTACTTTTACCGAAATTACGGCAGTCAGTCCTTCACGAAAATCGTCGCCGGTTACTTCCACTTTTGCTTTTTCGAGCATATTTTTGTCGTCGGCATATTTTTTCAAAGTTGTTGTCAAGCCCTGCCGAAAGCCGGTTACGTGCGTCCCGCCTTCGATAGTATTAATATTATTAACGTATGAATGGGTGTTTTCGTTAAAAGTAGTATTATAGGTCATTGCAATTTCAACAGGCGTGTTGAATTTATCGGTATTGATATGTATTACATCGTCGATAAGTTGGTCTCTTGTGCCTTCGAGATATTTAATAAAATCTTTCAACCCGTCTTCGGAAAAATAAATTTCGGAATGAACATCGGGTTGAGCCTCGCTTACGCGCATATCTGTAAGACTGAGTTTTACACCGGCATTGAGGAACGAAAGTTCGCGCAGACGATTTGCCAAAACATCAAAACTGAAATGTATAGTTTCCTTAAAAATCTCTTTATCGGGGTAAAACGTTACTTTTGTGCCTGTGCCTTGTTTTTCGTCGGTTGTGCCAACTATCACCACTTCGGAAGTTGCCTGACCGCGCGCGTATTTTTGTTCATAAATTTTTCCATCGCGATAAACGGTAGCCACCAGCCATTCCGACAGCGCATTTACTACCGATACACCAACGCCGTGAAGTCCACCCGACACTTTATAACTGTCCTTGTCGAACTTGCCACCTGCGCCAATTTTAGTCATTACCACTTCGAGTGCCGATTTTTGCTCTTTTTCGTGCAAATCAACCGGAATACCGCGCCCGTTATCGGTTACCGACAAACTTCCGTCAGCATTTATTACAACATCTATTGTGTCGCACCAGCCTGCCAATGCCTCATCTATCGAATTATCAACTACTTCGTAAACTAAATGATGCAGACCTTTTGCGCTAATATCGCCAATATACATCGACGGACGCATCCGCACGTGTTCCATACCTTCTAACGATTGGATTTTACTCGCATCGTAATTTAAATTTTGTTCTTCGCTCATTGTTTTAATTATCTTATTTTCAGTGTTATATCTATTAAAAATTATTGTGTTTGTGTAATTATTGTGTTTTCAAAAAACATACAAATATACAATAAATAATTGAATTAATGAATTTTTTTTGACGCAAAATGCTTTTTTTGTTTCAAAAAATTATAAACTGAAAAATTTGTTTTGACTTAATAATATAGTAACTTTGCACGATATAGTAGTTTGAGAAGTTTGAATAGTTTGAGTGGTTTGAATGTTTGAAGAGTTTCCTAATTAGTAGTTTTTTCATTTTACATTTTACATTCTACATTTTACATTAATTTTGTCTGAACTTTGATTTTCTTGATTAATATGATTAAAATATAGGTGCAACCCTAACAGGGTTTTAAACCCTGTTAGGGTTAATACCAAACTATGAGAAAAACAAAATGATGATGCCCGTCGTTGCGAGTAGTGGATAAAAAAATCAAATAAAAAAGAAATGACGTAAATAAAAAAATGCCTTTCTGTCTTTCTGTCTTCTTGTTTATTTATTAAGCGCAAGCGCTCTTTTATGTGAACAGAACGGCAATAAGACAAGAAGACACGACGAAATACAATGCCTTGATTTTTAACGAATTACAAAAATACGTCAATGCTACAAATTATAACGGTCTCATATCTTAATACTCAATACTTGATACTAAATACTTACTACTTGCTACTTTAAAACTATATAAATAAAATGGAAAATCTTCAATTTGGTTATTCAGCAACGCCTTTTGGGCAATGTTGTATTGTGTTCGACGACGAGCAAGTTTACGCGTTGGCTTTTGTTGATTCTGCTGACGATTTTGATATTACAAAACTCGTTGCTGCAAAATATACACTCAATAACGAGCGATGTGATGCTTTGGCTACTGATATTTTTATTAATAAAAAAGATGTGAAAATAATAGCGAAAGGTACTGATTTTCAAGTTACTGTGTGGAACGAACTGCGCAAAATTCCATTCGGCGAAACTCGAACTTACAGTCAAATTGCTCAGCAAATAGGGCGACCGTCGGCTGTGCGTGCAGTAGCAAATGCAGTGGGGGCAAACAAAATATCATATATCATCCCTTGCCACCGCGTTATCCGAAGTGATGGCGGTATTGGCGGTTTCCGCTGGGGGGTAGAGGTGAAACGCAAATTATTAGCCGATGAAAATAATGGTAAATGGTAAATGCTTAATGGTTAATAAACAATCCCGACACGTCGGGACAAGTTGTGCCAATAAACAATAAACAATAAACAATGAACAATGAAGAAATGAAGAACGGGACACACAGCCGCAATCCTAACTTTATAACTTTATAAACTTTACCAACTATTCAAACTGTTCAAACATTCAAACCGTTCAAACTATTCAAATTTTACGAATTTTATAAACCACTCAAACTCTCTTCTCGCTTATGAAAAAATTTCTCATTTTCAGTCTTGCATTTTCAAGCGTTTTATTTGCATTTTCAAAAAATCCCATTGAAATTTTTACAAATAATGCAAATCTCAAACAGGCAAATATTAGCATTTTGGTACAAGATGCAAAGACAGATAAAACGCTTTTTCAGCATCGTGCGGACAAAGTGGCAACGCCTGCATCTACAATGAAACTTGTTACTACGGCTACTGCTTTGGAAATTTTTGGTGCCGATTTTCGCTTTAAAACTTTGCTGGCTTACGATGGGCAAATTTCGGCGGACAGTGTGTTAACAGGCAATTTGTACATTACCGGTAGTGGCGATCCTACACTTGGCTCGTCGAAAATTGGAGATGCAAATTTTTTTGAAGATTGGGTTAAAGCACTTCGGACGGCAGGAATTAAAAATATTAAAGGGAAAATAGTGGCTGAAGAAAACATTTTCGACCGCCAAGCCGCCAATCCTCAGTGGACGTGGCAGGATATGGGCAACGCTTACGCACCGGGCATTCACTCAATTTCGTATATGGATAATACGCTGCGAGTGTTTTTTGAAACAAAAGCGGTGGGCAGCACGCCAACAATCCTCCGAACAGAGCCGCAAGTGGATGGTATGCAATTTTATAATTACCTGAAAGCCACCAATGTAAGTACTGATAAAGGTTATTTTTACGGCGAGCCGTTTTCGCTGCGTAGAACAATTTATGGCGAAATTCCGGCAAATAGAGCAGAATTTTCGGTCAAAACAGATATGCCGCATCCTGCAAATTTGCTTGTGAAACATTTTACCGAAAAATTACAAAAAAACGGTTTTTCGGTAAAAAACGATTCAATACCTGCGAGTAATAAAAAACTGATTTACACGCATTTATCTCCTCCGCTCAGCGAAATTATTGCCGAAACAAACAAAAAAAGCAACAATCATTATGCAGAATGTCTTTTTCGCTTAATCGGCACACAAGCCGGAACGCCTGCCACAATTGAATCTTCGCTGAAAATTATTCTAAATTATTGGAGAACGCGTAATTTGCCGGTAAGCCAACTTTTCCAGAACGACGGCTCAGGTTTGTCGCCAAATAATGCCGTGTCGGCTGAATTTTTTGTTGCGCTGCTTAATTATATGCGTACTAAAAGTAAATATTCGACGGAGTTTTACCAAAGTTTAGCCGTTTCGGGCGAAAGTGGCACTCTGGAGCCAATGTTGCGCAAAACAGTTCTGAAAGGTAAAGTTCACGCCAAAAGTGGCACTTTGACAAGCGTTAAATCATACGCCGGATATGTGGACTACAAAGATAAATCGCTGATATTCTGCGTTATTGTCAATAATTTTCATGGCTCGTCGTACGATGTACTTGCACTTGTGGAAGAATTTTTACTTAATATTTCGGAATAATATTTTTGGGGAATTAATAACTTACAAAAACTGAATTGGTAAAATCGTCAACGCGTTGACGATTTTAATGTAAATTTCGTCAATGGAATGACTTTTTTAAT
>JAITXR010000035.1 GCA_031284665.1 Paludibacter sp. | reverse complement strand
ACGGTAACAGAGTTTTCCACGGCGGCTTCGGTAGCAACGCGCTGAATGCTCTGCACCACAATTTTTTTCGCTTCTTTGTTGGCTGTCAGTTTAGCATCGTCCATTATTTCGTTGATATACGACATTGCATTGGCTTTTGCTTCGTCTTTCAACGACTCCACAAGTTGCTCTTTTGCCTGCTCGGTCGAAAGCCCCGAAATGGTTTCGAGTTGCACCTGTACCTGCTTTGTAACTTGTTCGAGGTCGCGTTTTTTCACTTCAAAGGCATTGGCTTGTTGTGTGTAGGTTTCTTTAATCGCCTCAGCCTCATTGAGTTTGCGCTGAATATCCCCGTGTCGTTGGTTCAATTGCATCTCTCTACTTTGCAACTTGCTTTCGAGCGATTGCAATCGTGCATTTTTTTGCTGTACTTGCTGCTCGTGTTCGAGTTTAAGTGCAATAAAATGCTCTTTTGCCTCTATTATTTTGTTTTTTTTGAGCAATTCGGCTGCAGCCTCACGCTCTTGTGCTGTTTTCTTGTGGTAAATCTGCAAAATGCCAAAGCAAATTCCAGACCCTACAAGCAAAGAAATAATTGCTATTATTATATTAGCTCCCATTTGTTATTTATTGTGTTAAAGTTATTAATTTAGTTATTTTCAAATTTATTTTATATTGTTTTCCGCTTTTTACAAAAATAAACGCATCACAATTTTCTGCAAAAAAACACAAGCATCTTTCCCTTTTTTGTTTGGGAAAAATGATTTGCAAAAATTGTATGCGCAAAATGATAAATCCACACGAACACCCCGATTATTCGGCAAGAAGATTGTCTATCTCGCTGCTTAATTCCTTAATTTTACTTGTCAGAACAGAATCATCTTGTCGATATTTTTCTTTCACAAGTTCAATGGCAAATTGATACGCCAACATCATCAAACATTCTTCTCTCGACTTTTTCGGATTGTTGTTGAAAGATTTCGCAAGATTTTGATTCAAAACCTTTTGCGCATCTCTGTACATCAATTCGTCAGCCCGATTGATTTTCAGACGTAATTGCCATTCACTAATTGGCACGGTTATTTCAAATTTATCTTCTATATTATTCATTTCGTTTGCCTCTCAAACCTTAATCATTCAACAGGTTCAAACATTTATCTATTTCGCGCACCAATTTCAGTAATTCTTGTTTTGACTCGGCGCGTTCGGCATCCGAAACTCCGTTCAAACTTGTTGCTATCCGAAATTGGTTAAACTCATTTTGCAGTACTACATAGTCGTGATGAGCAGTTTTCAGATTGTTTCGACTGTTTTCAATCTCCTTTTTGAGCGAGGTGTTTTCGTCTGCAATGCTCTGATAGACAGACATTAACCTCCTTACTTTCTCCTCAAAATTCTGTGCTGTTTGCTCGTTCTCATTTATCATACCGCCAAAATTTAGCCACAAAGATAAAGTTTTTATCTGAAAAAACAATAATTATTTACTGTTTTTTTCAAAAAAAATCACTTTCTTATAAAATCCAACACATTTTTTCTGTTTCAATAATTTAAATACCCAACTTTTCTGAGGGTTTTGAAACCACAGGGGCAAGCAGACAAGCATTGTCCTTATTTTTAATCGCTGACCTTTATTTTGTAAATCACAGAGGTGTAGGGCGGCACTTCCGCACCATTTCCTTTGATGCCAAAAGCAAGATAATAAGGCACAATGAAGGTCGCTTTTTCGCCTTTTCGCATCAACAACAAACCCTCTTCAAGTCCTGTGGTCAGTTCTTTTTTGCCGAGTTGTACGCCTGTTCTTTCTTCTTTTATTTTTTTATTATCCAATGTAAATAATTGATAATCAATAACAAGGTATGTTTTTTTGTCGATTTTTGCGCCATTGGTATGTTGTTCTATTTTGTACCAAAAGCCCAAAGCGTGTTTTTGAAAATCGGTAGTGTCGTTTTCGGCAAAAAGGCGCAACAAACTATCTTCGCGCACAATAAGTGCCTCATTTACAGCCATTAATTGAATTTCGGTGCTGTCTATTTCCACTCCTTTGTTGGCAGGCAATTGGGGAGGCAATGCTTTGCCACAGGCAGCGGGCAGCAGCAAGCAGGCAGCAGCAAGCAGTAAGTAGCAGAGACGTGGCACGCCACGTCTGTACAGCGGCAAGCGGCAAGCGGGAAACAGCAATTTCATTCCTGATTTTTTCTTCATTCCAAATATTATTTTAAAATATTACTGCAAATTTAATACTTTTTCCGTAATTTTGCAAAAAAATAAAATCTCGGTAAATTCTTTTGCCACGGTGTAATATAGTAACCAAATTTGGTTATTAATGGAAATTGTTGTAATTTTGCAAAAAACAGTCAAAAGCAAAAGCCTATGTATGAACAATATTTGAATTTAAGAAGTGTTCCTGCGGGTGCAATATTGAAAAAGATTTTGCAAAAAGAAAATATTTCGCAGAAAGAAATTGCGCAAAAAGCAGCCATTTACCCGCAAAGAATTAATGATTTGATTGCAGGCAAAAGGAAATTTACGCCCGAAATGTCGGTAAATTTAGCAAAAGCACTTGGAATAACCGATATTGGTTATTTTTATAAAATTCAGGCAAATCACGAAGTTTATAATTACGAAGAGGAGCAAGAAAGAAAAATAACGCCTGATTTAACAATTTTCAAAAAATCGTTATTTTGGGACACGGATATTCGTAAAATAAATTGGTTAAAAAGTCCGAAATGGATAATTCAACGCGTATATGAATATGGTAATGAGATGGAAATTAAAGCAATAAATAATTTTTACGGCTACCAAAAGGTTCACGATTTGTTGAATCAAATAGATGAAAAATGGAATGAACGCAATCGAAATGCTAATCGTTTAAAATTTGCTGTATAAAAATGTATTACAATACCGTATCCGAGCAGGTGCTTGAATATCTGCAAAAATTGATGGCAAACAGTGCTTTCGATGATTTTGTGCTGGTTGGTGGCACTGCTCTAAGCTTGCAACTCGGGCATAGAGAGTCTGTTGATATTGATTTCTTTACATCGGAAATGTATGGGTCTATTGATATGCAGAATATCAAAAAAGTGCTACTTGAAATGTTTGAATATACTGAATGGTTGCACGAGTTAGATGAAAGAAGTATGGTATATTGTTTGCATATTGGCAAAAACAGAAAAGAAACTGTCAAATTAGATTTGTGCTACACTGAGGAATTTATTCGCCCAATTATTGAACAAGATGGGGTGAGAATAGCCTCACTTGAAGATATTGCCGCAATGAAACTTCAAGCAATTACTTCCCGTAAAAAGCGAAAAGATTTTTGGGACATTTACGAA
>JAITXR010000242.1 GCA_031284665.1 Paludibacter sp. | reverse complement strand
GTAGGGGCGTTGCACGCAGACGTTACATGCGGGCGTTGCATGCTAACATCACGCAACAACGTTGTCAAATATTCTTTCTACCAATATATATACCACTCTATAAACTATCCACTATAAACTGTGCTGATAAAGATATGTAATTCGTTTTTTCTCTTAATTTATTTTTTTTTTGTTATAAAACATTTTTGCAATGTTTTTGTCGAACATTATTAATTCGTAATTTGACTTTAAATTAAGATGTTACATACGGCAAACAAAATGTTACATTTCCGTAAAAGTTTCGCTGTAAAACAAAATTTCAGTTACATTTTTTTTGCCATTTTTGTGTAATGTTAGCGACCTTTGCAAAATATGAAAAAATTAATCTAATCAAACAAAAAAAACAAAAAATTTATGAGAAACATTTTACGAACACTCTTGCTGCTGTGTTTCTTTGTTATTCCGTTTGTTTTATTCTCACAAACGATTGACGTAGGAGGCACAGTAAAAGATGTAAACGGCGAAACCCTTCCGGGCGTAAGTATTACGGTTGTAGGTTCGAGCGTTGGAACTATTACCAACATTGACGGAAATTACCGTATTAATGTTGCGGGAAACGGAAAGTTACAATTTTCGTACATCGGTTATTTATCGCAGACCGTTGATGTAAACAACCGTCAGGCTATTAACCTTATTCTGCTTGAGGACATAAAGAAACTCGGCGAAGTGGTAGTGGTTGGTTACGGCACAATGAAGAAAAGCGACCTTACCGGCTCGGTAGTATCGGTATCGGCAGATGCCGTATCGAAATCGGTGCCTACCTCGCTCGACCAAGTTTTGCAAGGACGCGCCGCAGGTGTACAAGTGCAGCAAAATTCAGGCGCACCGGGGGCAAGTACATCCATTCGCATTCGCGGTATTAGTTCGCTAAACTCTTCGACCGACCCAATTTATGTAATCGACGGAGTAGTAATCGATGGCGGCTCGTTTGCCTCAAACTCTACCGACAGTAACCCGTTGGCATCAATCAATCCTTCGGACATTGTGTCGATGGACATTTTGAAAGATGCATCGGCAACGGCAATTTATGGTTCGCGCGCTGCTAACGGCGTAATTATGGTAACTACCAAACGCGGCGAAAAAGGGCGGCAACGGATTGTTTACAACGGCTATTACGGCACTCAGCAATTACCAAAAAGGCTATCGGTTTTGAATTTGCAGCAATACGCCACACATCGCAATTCGCTTGCAGATATTGGCGTTGTGCAATGGAACGATAATTTTGTTCGTCCCGACTTGCTGGGACCCGGCACCGATTGGCAATCAGAATTATTTAACACTGCCTCGATGCACAATCACAACTTAACGTTTTCGGGCGGTAGCGACATTTCTACTTTTAACCTTTCGGCAGGCTACCTCAATCAAGACGGAATTGCCGAAGGCTCAGGTTTTGAACGACTTAACCTCACAGGCGCATTCGATGCAAATGTGAAAAGTTGGTTGAAAGCAGGCGTAAGTTTTGCATTCGACAATTCGTTTCAGAAACTTACCACTTCCGACCAGTCGCTTGTTCTGATGGCACTCCGCACCACACCCGATGTGCCTGTGCGCAACGCCGATGGAAGTTTTTCTGCTTCCGACGAACAATATATGCCATCCAACCCAATGGCAATGGCTTCGTTAATCGACAATTACAGAGAGCGTTACGGTATTCGTGGAAATACCTATGCTGATATTACTAAACTTTTTATCGATGGTTTGAGTTTCCGTACCGAAGTTTCGTTCGATTACAACACCACAAATCAAGACCGTTTCCAACCTCGTTATTATCTATCCGAAACTCAATATCAAGAAAATAACGAAGGTCGAAATTCAAAACAATTCAATAAATATTGGAGTTGGCGAAATATTCTTACCTATAACAAAACATTTGCCGACATTCATAATGTGAACTTTATGTTAGGTCACGAAATGTCGCAATCGCAATGGAGTTACCTGCAAGGTTCGCGTACAGGGTTTATAGTTGATGCCATCCGCGATTTGACCCTTGGCGACCAAAAGTCAGCCGACAATAACGGCTACAACGGCGAAAATATGCTCTTGTCGTATTTCGGGCGTTTGTTCTATTCGCTGCACGACACTTATATGCTTACTTTTACTCTCCGCCGCGACGGAACTTCAAAGTTTAACAAAGACAATCGTTGGGGAACTTTTCCATCGGCTGCTTTCGGCTGGCGTTTGTCGGAATATTTACCCGAAAACAGTCCTGTAAGCAATCTAAAATTACGTCTTGGCTGGGGAGTAGTTGGTAATCAGGGAATTCCCGAAAATTACGGTTACCTTGCCTATTACGGAACTTCGACTACAAATTGGGGCTCAGGTCTAATTCCGCAAAATGTAGCAAACCCCGATTTGCATTGGGAAACAACAGCGTCGTATAATGCAGGTTTTGACTTGGGACTGCTCGACAACCGCATCGAATTTATCGTTGATTTGTACTACAAAAAAACCAACGACCTGTTAATGATT
This sequence comes from Paludibacter sp., assembly GCA_031284665.1. Taxonomy (GTDB): domain Bacteria; phylum Bacteroidota; class Bacteroidia; order Bacteroidales; family Paludibacteraceae; genus JAITXR01. Next base: position 2,010 of record JAITXR010000242.1, on the reverse strand, counting down.
AAACCGCTGCCATCTACAGCCGGTACTGTTGAATCATCAAAACCCGGTTATATGAGAGCACCTTGGGTAAACGCAGGCTCGCTCCAAAACGCAGGTGTGGAACTGACATTGAATACCTTGAATATTAATAAAAAAGATTTCCAATGGCGCAGTAACCTGATTTTTTCGCTCAATCGAAATAAGGCTCTGTCAATTGACCTTGACCCGGCTGTAATCGACCGCACAATAAACGGCAACGAATATGGAGTTACCGACCCGACTGTAATTAATCGCACAATACCCGGCAAACCAATCGGACAATTCTATGGTTATCAGGTAATTGGACGTTTTGAAACGGCTACCGACTTTTATTATAAAGACGAAAGTGGCAATCTGCAGCGAGTACCGGTAATCGACAATCTGGAGATTAATAAAGAAAATGGAGTTTGGATTGGCGATTATATTTACAAAGATGTGAACAAAGATGGCAAACTTGATATTAACGATATGGATTTTATTGGAAATCCTGAGCCTAAATTTACTTACGGAATTGGCAATACATTAAGTTACAAAGGAATAGACCTGTCAATTCAACTTCAAGGCACTTACGGCAATGATGTGGTAAACTACGCCCAGCGCTATCTTGGCAACCCGATGCGCAACATTTCAAACCTGTTTACCGATGCTTTGGATTATGCGCAACTTGAACTTATTAACCCAAATGGACCGGACGATTATCGGAATGTTCGTATCGTAGGTGGCAATAAATTTGCATCTCGCCTTACAAGCAGTTCGCCGAGTTCAAACTACAATTACGTTTTTTCAGACCGCTTTATCGAAGATGGTTCATATCTGCGTATTCAGAATATTTCGATAGGATACAATTTCCCAAGCAAATGGATTAAGCCTATCGGAATCGAAAATCTGAAAATATATGCCAATATGCAAAATCTTTACACCTTTACAAAATATCGCGGATACGACCCCGAAGTCGGCTCTACCTACGAAGGTGGCAACTGGCTGATGGGCATCGATAACGGACGTTATCCCACTCCGCGAATTATCACTTTCGGTTTGAATCTTACATTTTAATAATAATTTTTAAAAACAAAATAGATATGAAAATCAACAAATTATTATATACGGTAATATTTATGCTGGCATTTGGGTTTACTTCGTGCGAAAGTTTTCTCGACTCCACGCCCACAAGCATTATTACCGGCGAGGCACTTACCGACGACGATTTGCCAAAACTGACTTCGCCACTCTACAATGTCGTTTGGGCTGACTTTAACGGTCAGTTTTATTACGGGCTTGGCGACGGACGAGCATATAATCTTTACGCACCTTTTTCCGATTATATTTATCCATTCCACGATTTGAACGAATCGGGACTTACCGGACCGCTTGTAAATGCGTGGGCTTCGTTTTATGTAATTGTACAGCAAGCCAACAACATTATTATTACAATAAATCAAAGTTCCGCTTCGCAGGAAGCAAAGAACAAAACTATTGCCGAAGCGCGTTTTATGCGTGGCTTAGCATATTGGTATCTCACTTCGCTTTGGGGTAATGTGATAATCTGTGAAGACCCGGCAATGATAATAAACAATCCTCTCTCGAACACCAACCCGCGTAAAGATTCCTACGAATTTGCAATACGCGATATGGAATTTGCGGCAAAATATCTGCCCGAAACTGTTACCGACGAAGGGCGTGTTACAAAATATGCAGCATTCGGAATGTTATCGCGCTTTTATTTAGATTATTCAGGACTTGTAGCCTCTAATTACGGCGAAAATCCAAATGTTGGAACTCGCGATGCCGCTTATCTTGATTTGGCAAAAAAAGCAGCCGAAAAAGTAATCAACGAAAGTCAGTACAAACTGTTGCCAAGTTATCCCGACTTGTTTATCCCGACCAAAGAATTAAACAATAATTCGGAAATTCTATTTGCTTTGCAATGGATTCCGGGCTTGACAAGTTCCACCGGCTGGCAACTTACAAATACTCAACAAGCATATTTTGCTT
>JAITXR010000140.1 GCA_031284665.1 Paludibacter sp. | reverse complement strand
AGGTCAATCATTTCGTTCATTTTGTCGCCGCTGCCTGCCATTACAAAGCGTACTTTGTTGGTTTTTTGCAACACACGCGCTGCTGCCTCAACAAAATATTCGGGACCTTTTTGCATTGTGATACGTCCCAAAAAAGTAACAATTTTTTCGTCGCGTGCTGTTTTTGTAAATTTTTCGGCATCGGGGAGCGGGTCAACGGCATTGTGAACGGTGGTAACTTTCCATTCGGGCTGTCCATATTTTTCGATAACGGTATTTCGCGTTAAATTGCTGACTGTAATAATATGGTTGGCTGTGTCCATTCCGCGTTTTTCAATATCGTAAACTATGGGATTTACTTGTCCGCGCGAGCGGTCGAAATCGGTAGCGTGAACGTGAATTACGAGTGGTTTGCCCGAAATTTGTTTTGCAAATGCGCCGGCAGGATAAGTGAGCCAGTCGTGTGAATGAATAATGTCGAAATCTCCCTGATGAGCAAGAACGCTTGCCACAGCCTCGTAGTTTGAGATTTCTTCCATTAAATTGTCGGGATAACGACCCGAAAAGCCGATACAACCCAAGTCATTTGTTCCAATTCTGCGAAAATCGTATTTTATGGAATTGCGCAATTTGAAATACTCATCGGGGTGCATTGCAGAGCCAATGCGCTGATTTACATAGTCCCACGAATTTTCTTTCCATACCACCGGCACATAGCACGCGCCAACGATTTTCAAAAAACTTTGGTCTTCGTCGCCCCAAGGTTTAGGAATTACGAAAGTGATTTGCATATCTTCCTGTTGCGCCATTCCTTTTGTAAGTCCGTAACTTGCAGTGCCAAGTCCTCCTAAAATATGCGGCGGAAATTCCCAGCCAAACATTAATGCTTTCATTGTTTAATTAGATATTATATTTTAAGGCAAAGTTAGTATAAATTTTGAAAATATAAATATATAGTTTTCTTTATAAATATTCAAAAAAAACATTATTTTTGCATCTGTCAAATTTAATTTTCTATCTAAAATCTAAAAAATATGAAATTCACACGTCGCGAATGGTTAAAAACAAGTGCAAGCGCTGCTTTGTTGGCTGCACTTCCAAGTTGGCTTTATGCCGAAAACAAAGAAACTGCAAAATTGCTTTTAGAAGAAGGGACGCCTTTTCTGCGCGATTTTGAAGAGCCGCTTTTCAATCTTCATAGCCGAATTTCAACGCCGGTAATAATAGAATCGGTCGAATTGTTGAAAAAAGGCTCGTATTATTTTGTCCGCACTCGCTCCACCGACGGGGCGGTAGGTATCACGGGAACAAAACAAATGAACGATTTTGTGCCGATTTTCCAAAACCTTGTTGCCCCACATTTTATAGGCAAAGATGCGCGAGATATTGAGTCGTTAGTCGATTCGGTCTATCGGGCAAACTATAAACTTGCGGGCATTCCTTTCTGGTCGCCGGTGGCATATATTGAACAGTCGTTGCTCGATATGCTTGGGAAAATTGCCAATAAGCCTGTGTATGAATTACTTGGCGGTAAATTGCGAGACGAAATTCCGGTTTATCTTTCCGGCTCCGACAGAATTTTGACTGCCGAAGAAGAAGTGGAAATTTATGTGCGCGGAATAGCCGAAACCGGTGCAAAAGCCGTAAAATTCAAAATTGGTGGGCGAATGAGCCGAAACCTCGACACTTACGAAGGGCGCACCGAAACTCTTGTAAAGCTTGCGCGTAAAAAGTTGGGCGACGAAATTTTTCTTGCCGCCGACGCTAATGGCTCTTATGATGTAAAAAAAGGTATTGAAATCGGGAAATTGCTCGAGTCGCTTAATTACAAGTTTTTTGAAGAGCCTTGCCCTTGGGAAAATCTATCGGAAACGCAAGCAGTAGCCAATGCGCTGAAAATCACCATTTCGGCAGGAGAGCAGGATTCGAGTTTATGGCGGTTTGGATGGATGCTCCAAAATGGAGTGATGCAAATTGCTCAGCCGGACATAAATTATAATGGTGGATTAATACGTGCAAAACGTGTGGCGGCGATTGCTCAAAAACTCGGAAAAACCATTGTGCCTCACAACACTCAAACCGGACATGTTTCGGTTAATATTCTTCAATTTGCAGCCTGTACGCCAAATGCGATGCCTTATATGGAATATCCGTGGCGAAAACCGCAAGTCGCACCTACTTGGTATAAGCCTGATTTTAAGATTGTTGACGGGAAAATAAAAGTCCCCAAAACTCCCGGAATGGGATTAGAAATCGACCCTGATTTTCTTAAAGATGTTACCGTAATATTTAAAACCGACAAATCCGGTGGCGGCAAATCATCCGGGTCAGGGTCATAAGATAATTACGAATTATTAATTACAAAATACTCAACTCTTGATACTTGATACTTGATACTCAATCCTTGATAACTTTCTAACTTTAAAAATTCAAATGAAAACTTCCCCCTTCGCTTTTGGCGACGATTTTATGACTATCGCAAAAGCACTCGAACTTGCTCGAGGTGAAACAAAAGGAATTATTACCGAAAATACGCGGCAAAACATACTGTCGAATCGTAATTGCGTCGAAACAATCGTAAAAAATCGCAAGACAGTTTACGGCGTCAATACCGGTTTTGGTCCCCTTTGCACCACTTTAATCGACGGCGAGGACACCCGCACGCTGCAATACAATCTGCTTATGAGCCACAGCGTAGGCGTAGGTAATTATATTGACCCCGAAATTTCGATGTTAATAATGATACTCAAAGTTCACGCCCTGTGCAAAGGCTTTTCGGGCATTGCAATCCAAACCGTTGAACGAATTATTTGGCATATTGACAACGCTGTAATTCCCTGCGTGCCTGAGCAAGGCTCGGTAGGAGCGTCGGGCGATTTGGCTCCACTCTCACACCTGTTTTTGCCACTCATTGGGCTTGGAAAAGTTACTTACAACGGCAAAATTACCGACAGTGCCGAAGTTTTGCAACTCTTCGGTTTGCAGCCTGTGGCACTCGGTGCAAAGGAAGGACTTGCGCTAATTAACGGCACTCAATTTATGTGCGCACACGCCGTTGTTTTGCTCGAAAAATTACATAATTGCCTCGACCACGCCGATATTTCCGCCGCTATGAATTTAGAAGCAATGCTCGGCTCAGTCAAACCATTCGATCAAGAACTGCACGCCCTCCGCCCACACGCGGGAAGTGTCTATGTGGCGCAACGAATGAGAACGCTACTCGAAGGCTCGCAAATGGTTGAAAGTCATACAGATTGCTCTCGCGTACAAGACCCATATTCGCTCCGATGCATCCCGCAAATTCACGGTGCATCGCGTAATGCGTGGTTGCATTTGAAAGAAATTATCCTTATCGAAATAAATTCAGTAACCGACAATCCAATCATTTTTAGCGACGAAAAAACCATTAGCGGAGGGCATTTTCACGGTCAACCTATAGCCTTGCCTATAGACTACGCCGCACTTGCCGCCTCCGAACTTGGCAACGTTGCCGACCGCCGCGTATATCTTTCGCTCACCGAAGCCGGACACGGATTGCCAAAATTGTTAATGCAACACACAGGCTTAAATTCCGGTTTTATGATTGTGCAATACACCACCGCAGCATTGGCAAGCGAAAACAAAACACTCTGTTTTCCCGCCTCAGCCGACAGCATCCCCACTTCGCTCGGGCAGGAAGACCACGTAAGTATGGGCTCGATAGCAGTTCGCAAAGCATTGAGAATTGTTGACAATCTGGAAAAAATTATAGCAATCGAAATGCTCACAGCCGCGCAGGGTCTCGACTTTCGCCGTCCGTTACGTTCAAGCATTATTATCGAAAATATTCACAGTCTCATCCGCCAACATATCGCCTTTGCCGACTGCGACCGCATTTTCTATCCCGACATCCAAAACGCAATCAACATCTTGCGCTCACAAGAAATTAGCAAAATAGCAAAATTAGCAGAAAATGGAGAATGGGGAATGGATAGTTAAAAAGGGTACATCTTATAAGACATTCCATATTTTGAAGATATGGAATGTCTAAAAGAAGAATTTGAGTTTCTTACATAAGAATTTCGGTTGTTTTATAAAGAAAATGTATATTATTAAAAGAAAAGTATTTATATTTGTCAAACAAATGAATAATCAATAAAAGAAATGCAAATCGGCGCAACGACAGTCTAAACTTATTGCTCCTACTAACTTTTAATCTTCTTAACTTCTAACTTCTTTAACTTTTATCTTATGAATTTCCCTGATTTTCTTGAAAAATACGCCTCGCACCCGCATTACAAATCGCCGACCGGCAACACGTTGAACGCCCGCTCGTGGCAAACTGAGGCTCCATTGCGTATGTTGCTCAACAATCTTGATGCCCAAGTTGCCGAAGACCCCGCTAACCTTATTGTGTATGGCGGCACAGGGCAGGCGGCGCGAAATGTTGATTGCGTGAAAGAAATTATCCGCTATTTACTCCAAATGGACAACGACCACTCGCTACTTGTGCAGTCCGGCAAACCAATTGGTTTGGTGCGCACACATCCGCAAGCCCCGCGAGTGTTGATTGCTAATTCAAATCTTGTTCCGGCTTGGGCTACTTGGAAACATTTCGAGGAACTCAAAGAGCGCGGGTTAATAATGTACGGGCAAATGACCGCCGGAAGTTGGATTTACATCGGTACGCAGGGCATTTTGCAGGGAACTTACGAAACTTTTGCGCAATGTGGCAGGGATTATTTTGGCGGAAATCTGAAAGGAAAACTGATTGTATCGGGCGGAATTGGCGGAATGAGCGGAGCACAACCTCTGGCTGCTACTATGGCGGGTGCTGTGTTTCTTGGCGCAGATGTGGACGAAAAACGAATACTGAAACGTTTAGAATCCCGCTATATCGACCATATTGCCTATTCCTACATCGATGCAATGCAAATAATTAATGATGCCCGCGAACAGGGGAAAGCCGTGTCGGTAGGGCTGGTGAGCGATATTGGTGATTTGCTCGAAAAACTGCTTGCCGACAATATTATCCCCGACATTCTCACCGACCAAACTTCGGCTCACGATCCGCTGAATGGTTATGTTCCAAATGGATTGTCGCTTTTTGATGCCGGAGATTTACGGAAATCAAACCCTGAAAAATATAAGGAATTATCGTTAAAAAGTATGGCTCGACACGTCGGTTTTATGCTCGAAATGCAACGGCGCGGCAGTATAACTTTTGATTATGGAAATAATTTGCGCGAGTTTGCCCGTCAAGGGGGATGCGCTAATGCTTTCGACTACGAGGGTTTTGTGCCGAAATTTATCCGACCGCTTTTTTGTCAAGGCAAAGGACCGTTTCGCTGGGCTGCTCTAAGTGGCGACCCCGAAGATATTTTTACCACCGACCGCGCATTAATGGAACTTTTCCCCGAAAATAAACACCTGATTCAATGGCTTACTCAAGCTCGGCAAAAAGTGGCTTTTCAAGGTTTACCTTGCCGGATATGCTGGCTGGGAATGGGCGAGCGCGAAAAAGCCGGTTTGCTTTTCAACGACCTTGTAAGGACAGGCAAAGTGAAAGCGCCTATCGTAATTGGGCGCGACCACCTCGATTGTGGCTCGGTTGCCTCCCCAAACCGCGAAACCGAAGCAATGAAAGACGGTAGCGATGCGGTTTCGGACTGGACTTTATTGAACTTAATGGCAAATACTGCCGGAGGTGCAACTTGGGTTTCGTTTCATCACGGTGGCGGGGTAGGAATTGGATACTCGCAACACGCCGGAATGGTAGTCGTAGCCGATGGCAGCACTCGTGCCGACGAATGTCTGAGTCGCGTTTTGTATAACGACCCTGCGCTTGGAGTTTTCCGCCATGCCGATGCCGGTTACGAAACTGCAATCGAAATTCGCAAAACAATGGGACAATAGACAATAAACAATGTGCTAATAAACAATTAAGAAATTAAGAAATGTAGGAATTAATGTAAAATGTAAAATGTAAAATGAAGAACGGACTGAGGTGATTATTTACTATTCACTATAAACTATTCACTACTAACTATTCACTATAAAACTATCGTCAAATCAAATGAAACTAACAGGTCCTTTTATTCAAATTCTAACAATGGATAAACTGCCATTGCGCGGAAAAATTGCTGACGAACAGTTGGAAATTGTGCCGAATGGAGGTATTGCATATCAAGATGGAAAGATTGTAGAAATTGGCGATTTCAAATTATTGCAACAAAAATATCCTTCTGCAACGCTTGACTTATTAACCGAGAACTATGTCGCTTTGCCGGCAATGATAGATGTTCACACGCATATTTGCTGGGCAGGCTCGCGTGCAAAAGATTATGCAATGCGCTTGTCGGGCAAGTCGTATCTCGAAATTGCAACTGCCGGAGGCGGAATTTGGGATACTGTAAGCAAAACTCGCCAATGTCTTTTGGCGGAACTTGCGCGTCTCACCGCCGAACGTGCCAATGCGCTTTACGCACAGGGCATTCACACTATCGAAGTTAAAAGTGGTTACGGACTTTCGCTTGCCGAAGAACTGAAAATGCTCGAGGCAATACATTTGGCAAACGAACAAACAAATGCCGATTTAATCCCAACTTGTCTGGCGGCGCATATTGTCCCCAAAGATTTTGCAGGAAACGAAACAGACTATTTAGAAATGCTTGCCTCCGAACTTTTGCCCGAAATAAAACGGCGAAAACTAACAAATAGAGTAGATGTTTTTGTGGAAAAAACGGCGTTTTCGGTCGATGCTGCTACCAAATATTTATTAAAAGCCAAAGATTTAGGTTTTGATATTTTGTTGCATGGCGACCAATTTACTGCATCTTCGGCAGGTTTAGCCCGTCAAGTTGGCGCACTGAGTATTGACCATCTCGAGGCTGCTGACGAAAACGAAATTTCCATATTGGCAAGTGGCAGCACAATTCCTGTTGCTCTGCCGGGGGCATCGTTGGGTTTGGGCGATAAATTTGCACCTGCGCGAAAACTTTTAGATGCCGGAACTTCGCTTGTCATTGCATCGGATTGGAATCCCGGCTCCGCGCCAATGGGCGATTTGCTCACACAGGCAGCCATTCTCGGCGCAGCGCAAAAATTGTCGATGGCGGAAACTTGGGCAGCACTAACTTGCCGAGCAGCCGCTGCATTAAATCTGCACGACCGAGGAATTTTGAAAAACGGCTATCAGGCTGATTTTATAATGTTTAAAACTAATGATTACAGCGAAATACTATATCGGCAAGGGAGATTAATGGTTAATGGTTAATGGTTAATGAAAAGACTACTAATTAGGGAATTACGAATGCAGGTACACGGTGCTCGGTACATGGTGTGAAAAATAGCAACCGCAGCCCGTCATTGCTTGTCTGAACTTTGATTTCCTTGATTTTAGTGATTAATATGATAAGATGCGAAACTACAAACTCAGCCCGTCATTCTTGGTAAACCAAGCGGCAAGCCGATTAGCGAGTAGGGGATAAAAAAATTTCAAATAAAAAGAAATGACGTAAATAAAAAAAATGCCTTTCTGCCTTTCTGTCTTCTTGTTTATTTATTAAGCGCAAGCGCTCTTTTATATGAACAGAAAGGCAATAAGACAAGAAGACACGAAGAAAACAAACAATTAATACAAATGTAACATTCCATAGGAATGTATCGCTCGGTAGAAAATGCGCCACCCCCACCTAATCTTGCATTCCGTAGGAATGCTACCAATGGCAAAGGATGCATTCCTACGGAATGCTGGGAATATGTGTTATCCGTTATTTCTACCGAGCGATAATCCCTAACGGGATTGAAAATCGCAATACGTTGTATTGATTTTTAACGAATTATAAAAATACGTCAACCCGCTGGCGCGGATACCGACACGTCGGTACAAGTCTTGCAATCCGTGCCTTGACAAAATGCCAACACTCGGGCTACAAGCCCGCGCGAGTGGAAAAAATCAAACTTAAAATATTATAATATTTCAAATCTACTATTACTCTTAAATAATTAATAATAAACACTTTATACTTAATTTATGGAAATTATTGTCAAA
>JAITXR010000077.1 GCA_031284665.1 Paludibacter sp. | reverse complement strand
CAATGCAAGAATGGGAAAAAGCCGGACTTGCGGCGAAAGATAAAATTCATTTTACAAAAACAGGCTATCAACTACTCGGCGATATGTTTTTTGAGGCAATGATGAAATTGAAGGGGAATGGAGAGCGGATAAATGAGAGTGTTATGTACTAAACACTTCCTAATACCACGTAATCGGACTACCGCCGTATGCGCTTTGTTGGTCGTATTTAAGGTCGGATAGCATACTGGAATTGACGCCAATATGAAAACTGTACGATTTATAACGCCCAAACGGAACTATACTTGCCGACATACTCCAGCAATGCAAACTCCGACTGACGTTGATGCCGGTGTATGCAAATTGCTTTGCCTTAAAGTCGTAACTTGTGTTGGCTGAAAGTTTCCAATTGCCGGTAAGCGACAGACTGCCCGACATACTTAAATTGTGAGTAAACTGCATTTTGTAATCCATTTTCGTGTAATCAAAATCCGAGCCGATGCCGTAGTTAACTGAATAACTGACAGATATATTCCAAGGCATTTCCAATTTTTCGTAGCCGTCGCTATCTGCTTTCGCTTTATTATCTTTTTTAGAATCGTTTTTGCTCACTGTGCTTTCCGAATCAAGTTCATCCGAATTTTCGCTTGCATCAGTGGGAGTTGCGGCTGGAGTTTTCTTTGTAAACCATTTTTTGACGGTTTCGTTGTTGATATTTATGCTTTGCGAAGTGCTTGTTCCCATAAATTTTGGAAATTTGCCGTGGCTCCATCTAAACTGATTTATTTTCACAGGTCGTCCGCTGCTGTTCAGTCCGTACATATAAGGGTCGAAAGTTGTGGCTAAACTCAACGAATAACTTTTTGTAATTTTGATTCTGATATTTGCCGAAATAGGCGACAAATTCATCGAATCGGCAGCCATATTATAACTTGAACTAAGCGATAAATTATCGATTAAACTAACTCGTTTGAAAGGCTCTGTGCCGGTTGTATCTTTATCGTTACGGACTTTCATTTCCAAATTGTTGCCGAGCGAAAAGTTAACACTACCCGATGTTCCTTGCCCCGCACTGCCGTACTGTGAGCCGGTGAAATAAGAATAACGCACTTCGTTTTCGTAATATAAATCGGGATTTTCGCGGTCGCGCAAGTACTGAATGTACGAGCCATAAGAGCCAAAGCGCGGGTCGCCAAAGTCGGGCGTGTAACTAAATCCAATGCTTGGAGTTAAAACGTGGCGTATGCGGTCAATTTTGTTGCCAAAAAGTGCGCGCCAAGGCACATAAAATCCATAAAGTTTGGTTGTAGCCGACACTCCCATACTGAAATCGTACGAGCGAGCAAATTTATACACCGTATCTGTTACTATTTCGCGCTGCGCCTCTCTGTCCCAATCGCGGCGAGTAGTTTGCAGCGACCAGCGTTCGTTATAATTAAAATATGGTGAAATATTGATATATTTTAACAGATTAAATGTTGCCGAAACAGGAATGGAATGTTTCATCCCATTTTTCCAGTCTCTTTGGAGCGACGATTTCAGCAGTTCGCTTTCTTTGGTGTAAATACTGTTCGAAAGTTGCCCCGAATACGACATCGAAATTTTTTCGTACCAACGCTCGTTACCCACTGCTCTTTTTCGTTTGAAAGGATAAAAACGACTGTACGAAATTTGCAAACTCGGCAGTGAAAGGTTGAGAGTAGAATCCCTCATATTTTGATTGATACTTGCATTTAGCGAAAGGTTGAGTGACGGAATAGAGGGAAAAGTCTGTGTTAAACTTACCGATGACGAAGTGCTTGCTTGTGAATTAATTTCGGGGCGCGAATAATTGTTGATATTATTTTGGTTGAAACCGTTTGTCCTGAACGATACGCTTGCCGAAAGTTTAGTATTGGGACTTGCCTTTGGGTCTTGACTGTGAGTCCAATTAATGCTTAAACTCGGATTACTTACATAATTATTAAGGTCTTTTTCGCCTGTAACATCTGCGCGATACTCGATGCCCAAACTGCCACGAAATTTATACTTTTTAAGATATGTGGAATTAGCGCGCACCGCCCAAGTGCCTTTGCTGTATATATCGCCACGCGCCTCTACATCTACATAATCACTTATTGCAAAATAATAACCGCCATTCGTAAGTCCAAACCCACGATTAAGTTCGTCCACAAAACTTGGCATCAGCACTCCTGACGAATAATCCTGCGTAAAAGGGAAAAATCCAAACGGCACAGCAAGTGGCAGCGGCACATCTTCGACTACCAGATACGAGGGACCAACAACTATCTGCTTGCCCGGTTTTACTTTCCCTTTGGTGATGTTCATATAAAAGTGCGGATGGTCGTGATTGTCGCAAACGGTATATTTTCCGCCTTGCATACAAAGTTCGTCGTCGTTCGATTTTTTTGTGCGGTCGCTCACAATATATCCTTCGCCTTCCTGCGTAACTGCCTGACGGATATAGCCTTTTTTTGTTTTCAGGTTATAGGTTAATTCTCGCGCATTGTACGAATGGTCGCTTTCGGTAAATACCGGCTCGCCAACTTTATTTCCCAAACTGTCCACAGTTCCATAAGCGTGAATTGTGCTGCTATCCATAACTATTCGTATTATCTCCGATTTAAGATTCATTTTTGTGTACGTAATATCGCCTTCGCCGTAGAGAATAGCCACGCCGTTTGCAAAAAACACAATCGAATCGTTAGCCGAATACTCCACTTTGTCATCAAGAGTTGTTTCCGATTTTTTCTTTGGCGTAATCGAATCTGTTTTTGCCGTTGCCACAGTATCAATATTATTAGGTAAACTATCCTGCACCAAATTTGTTACACTATCCTGCGCCACATCAGCCACAGTATCCGCAGGCAAAGCAAGCGGCTTGATTGAGTCGGCAGCAATCGGCTCCTGCGCAAAAGTGGAAGGCAAACAAGCAAAACACAACATAACAACAACGATTGCTGCTCTGCAATATATCCAATATGTGTTATGTTTGAAATTATTCATTTACTTTTGAAAAGTTCGTGGCTGAAAAATAAAGGCACAAAATTAGTCAAAAATATATTCACTTTTTTATAAATAACTTTTTTTTTGATTTATTTGATTTTTTAGATAATTAAAACAATGGCATTACGTTATTTTTCACTACTTTTGCACAATGAAAGTATAGCTGAAACCCTGTTAGGGTTAGCGCAAATAATTTTGAAACATTATACAGATTTAAAACCCTAACAAGGTTAGCGCAAATTAATTTATAAATTTTAATATTGACTGTGAAAATTTTTATAATTCAATGAAAGCAAGTAAAATTTTAACGATAATAGCAATAAATTTTTTGTGCATTTGCAGCATAATTGCTCAAGGCACAAATTTCACTCTTGTAATTGATGCCGGGCATGGCGGACAAGACCCGGGTGCTATTGGGCAAATATCGAAGGAAAAAGACATTAATCTTTCCATAGCACTAAAATTCGGTGAATTTGTGAAAGATAACTTTAACGATGTAAAAATAGTTTACACCCGCAAAACCGATGTGTTTGTTACTTTGCAAGGCAGAGCCGATATTGCAAACGCCAATAATGCTAATCTTTTTGTGAGTATTCATACAAATTCGGCTACAAATTCGTCGGCTTTTGGCACCGAAACATACACATTGGGACTGCACCGTACCGAATCGAACTTGCAAGTGGCAATGCGCGAAAATTCAGTGATGCTGCTCGAGGACGACTATCAAACTAAATATCAAGGATTTGACCCTAAATCGGTGGATTCGTATATTATGTTTCAAATTATGCAAGATAAATTTATGGATCGCAGTATTGGCTTTGCGTCGGATATTCAGAAAGAATTTCGCAATTTCGTCTCCCGTTCCGACCGAGGAGTGCGGCAGGCAGGGCTTTGGGTGCTGCATCGCTCGGCTTGTCCAAGTGTGCTGGTGGAAGTGGGTTTTATCTCAAATCGCTCAGAAGAAAAATTTTTGTCTGGTGCTGACGGTCAGCGACTTATGGCAACTGCAATTTATAATGCTTTTGTCAAATTCAAACGTCAACACGATAATATGTCAGGCAAAACAACTGCCTCAACAGCAAAACCGATTGAACAATCGACTAACAATCAGCCATTGCCCGTAAATCCAAAAACAGACGATGCACAAGTGCAAAATGTTGTAATACAAGATAATACTGACACTCAACCGTCAGCGCAAACTTCAAATCAACCAATTTTCAAAATCCAAATTCTTGCCAGCAGCACAAAACTGAAAAATGGCGATACGGAATTAAAAGGAGTAAAAAACGTGGATTTTTATTTTGAAAATAAATTGTATAAATATACAGTTGGCAGCGATAGCGATTACAATAAAATCAAAACTTTGCAAAAAGAAATACG
>JAITXR010000044.1 GCA_031284665.1 Paludibacter sp. | reverse complement strand
GATGCTGATTATCTGCTTATTGCCTTTGGTACTTGCGCCCGAATATGCCAAAAAGCCGCAGAAATGGCACGAGCCGAAGGAATAAAAGTCGGAGTTTTGCGCCCGATAACGCTTTTCCCATTTCCAACACAAGCAATTAAAAATGCGGCAGATAAAGTAAAAAGTATTCTGACAGTAGAAATGAGTGCCGGTCAAATGGTTGAAGATGTGCGACTTGCGGTGAATGGAAAAATACCCGTAGAATTTTACGGACGTATGGGAGGCGTACTTCCCTCACCCGACGATATTTTGGCAGCACTGAAAAGCAAATTGGTGAAATAAATTTATAGTTTGGCAAATTTACCATTTTCCTGACATCAGGAAGATGGTTTAAATATAATAAGATAGTATAAGCAGGTAACTCTAACAGGGTTTTAAACCCTGTTAGAGTTTAGCAAGCACAAAGTAAATTAAGTTACACGTAATATCCTGATTACTATATGTTTACATTGTTCAATGTAGATAAGTATTCTGTCCCGTTAGGGACAAAATGTTGGTAGAAACAGGATTATCCTTTTAACCAAAGTCCCGTTAGGGACGTAATATGGAAAACAAGAATAACATATTGCGTACCCCGATACATCGGGGCAGGCTCTACGGCACGCCGAAAGGTGATGCAAATGTTTTCTACCAATATATAGTGCCTAACGGCACAAAGATTGACAAAATATACAAATAATAGAAAAAAATAAAAAAAATTACAATATTATGACAACAGAAGAAATGATAAAACCCGAAAATTTGGTATATGCAAAACCAAAAACGATGAACGACACCCCGATGCATTATTGCCCCGGCTGTTCGCACGGCGTAGTACATAAACTGCTTGCCGAAATTATCGACGAAATGGGAATACAGGAAAATACAATAGGTGTTGCGCCGGTAGGTTGTGCAGTTTTTGCCTATAATTATCTCGATATTGATTGGCAGGAGGCTGCACACGGACGCGCTCCGGCTGTGGCAACGGCTATTAAACGTTTATTGCCCGACCGCTATGTGTTTACATATCAGGGCGATGGCGATTTAGCGGCAATCGGTACTGCCGAAACTATTCACGCTTGCAATCGCGGTGAAAATATTATGATAATTTTTATCAATAATGGTATTTATGGAATGACCGGCGGACAAATGGCTCCAACTACGCTCGAAGGAATGAAAACTGCCACTACACCTTATGGTCGCAACGTTGAACTTAACGGTTATCCGCTCAATATCACAAAGTTGCTGGCTCAATTAGATGGCACTTGCTATGTTACTCGGCAGGCTGTACACACGGTTGCAGCAGTGCGGAAAACTAAAAAAGCGATACAAAAAGGGCTTGAAAACTCGGCAAAGCGCAAAGGCACTTCGATTATCGAAGTAGTTTCGACTTGCAATTCGGGTTGGAAACTGTCGCCCGATGCTGCAAATAAATGGATGGTGGAAAATATGTTTCCCGCTTATCCGTTGGGGGATTTGAAGAACGAGTAAAGAATTTATAAAAAGTTAATTTAATCAATAAAACGGTGAGAAACCCCGCGCCGCAAAATTTCTCCTTCCCCGATAAATTGGGGCAAGTATAGGGGAGCTAAAGAGGGCTTGAAAAATATGAAACAAGAAATAATAATTGCAGGATTTGGCGGGCAAGGTGTGCTTTCGCTGGGAAAAATATTAGCATATTCAGGCTTAATGCAAGGGCAGGAAGTCAGTTGGTTGCCTTCGTACGGACCTGAGCAGCGCGGCGGAACGGCAAACGTTACCGTTATATTGAGCGACGAAAAA
Source organism: Paludibacter sp. (assembly GCA_031284665.1). Classification (GTDB taxonomy): domain Bacteria; phylum Bacteroidota; class Bacteroidia; order Bacteroidales; family Paludibacteraceae; genus JAITXR01. The sequence continues at coordinate 4,384 of JAITXR010000044.1, read as the reverse complement.
ATTTCGTCGCCCGTACTTCACAGTTACGATACGGTAATTGTACTCAATCAACCGTCGCTCGATAAGTTCGAGAGCCGACTGAAACCGGGTGGTACGTTAATTTTCGACAGCAACGGTTTTACGCGCTTTCCGCAACGAACAGACATCAATGTATATCGCCTCGATGCCACAGAATATTCGGTTGCAAACAATATGACCAAAACAATGAATATGCTGATTTTGGGCGGATTTCTTAAACTTTGCCCAATTGTTACGGTCGAAAATGTAATGAAAGGCTTGAAAAAATCCTTACCCGAACGCCATCATCATCTGCTTGGCGCAAACGAACAGGCTATAAATAAAGGTATGGAACTGATTGTTAAATTGTAATAATAATTTAGATACACAAGGAAATAATTATAAAATAAAACCACAAATCACACAAACACAAAAAATGTTCGTGATGTTTGTGGTAAAATAAACAAAAACAGATGAAATATTTTTCCGGAGTAGTTGTGCCAATGATTACTCCTTTTACAAAATCCCTGCAAATTGATACAGAGGCAGTTAAGCGAATTATGGCAGTTTTTGCCGAAAACAATATATCGCCGCTTGTGGCAGGAACTACCGGCGAATCATCGTCGTTAAGTCAAGCAGCCGCTTATACACTTGTAAAAACAGCAGTCGAGCATAAAACATCAACGCAAAAAGTATATGCCGGTTTGGTGTGTAATTGCATCGAGGAAATGCTCGACAGAGCAGAGCAATACGCCGATTTGGCGGTAGATGCCATTGTTGCAACTTTACCCTCGTATTATTCTCTCACAGATAAGCAAATGGAAAGGTTTTATTGTATGTTGGCGGATGCAAGTCGCTGTCCGGTAATGATGTACAATATTAAATCCACAACTCAAATGTCGTTGCCCGAAGATGTGGTGGAACGATTGAGCGAACATCCCAATATTGCGGGTTTGAAAGATTCGGAACGCGACGAAAACAGGATGAAACGTTTTATCGAAAAATTTCGTTCACGCAGCGATTTTTCGTATTTCAGCGGTTGGGGTGCGCAGGCGTTAAATGCCTTGTTGTTGGGGGCTGATGGTGTTGTGCCGAGTACCGGAAATGTTGTGCCCGAAATGTACAAAGAATTATACGCAGCCTATCAGTCGGGCGATATTGAAAATGCAAAACTTTGGCAACAACGCACAGATGATGTTGCAAAAATATATCAACAAAATCGCACTCTTGGCGAGTCGCTTGCAGCACTTAAAGTGCTGATGCACAGTCGCGGTTTCTGCGAAATTCACGTTATGAATCCATTAACCGACTGCGAAGAATTACTAATAGTGGAGAGTTGAGAGTGGATAGTGGAAAATTGCTGCGCGGTGCAGGGTTTACGGTACACGGCAAGGCATAGCAGACTTCTCAAACTCTTCAAACCACTCAAACATTCAAACTTTTCAAACATTCAAACTTAAACACACACAATGCACACATCTTCTATCCATTGGCTTGATTATTCTATTATTGCTATTTCAGTTTTATTTACGGTAGTTTTGGGCTTGGTTTTTTCCCGCAGTCAAAAGTCGTCCGACAAGTATTTTGCCGGAGGAAAACGCATTCCATCTTGGGTAATTGGTATGTCAATTTTTGCTACATTAATTAGCAGCGTTACATTTCTGTCGTATCCGGGAGCAGCATACGCCGGTAATTGGATATTGCTTGTGCAAGGGTTAATGGTGCCGGTTATTCTGTTGGGAATGATATGGTTTATAGTTCCATTGTTCAGGAGAGTAATCAAAATTAGTGCTTACGAGTATTTTGAGCATCGTTTTGGTTTTTTTGCCCGTATGTATTCGTCGATAGCATTTTCGTTTACTCATTTTACCAAAATGGGCACTGTGCTTTATCTAATGGCTTTGGCACTGAACACTGTTGTCGGTTTCCCTATTCCGAATACAATTTTTGTAATTGGCATTTCGATTATTATTATTACGCTGCTTGGTGGGATTGATGCCGTAATCTGGATGGATATGATTCAGGGCTTTTTGTTAATTATTGGCGGTTTGGTGTGTCTGGCGATTTTATTGTTTTCCACTCCCGGTGGTCCGGTAGAAGTGGTAAGTAAAGCGTTTGAATGGAAAAAAATTGATTTTGGACCTTACGCTTTGGATTTTGCTCAACTTACCTTTGTGGTTATGGCTTTGAATGGTGTTTTTTATGCCATACAGAAATATGGCACCGACCAGACTATTGTACAACGTTACTTGACTGCCAAAGATGAACGCGGTGCAAAGCGAGCCGCATATATAGGTGTGTATATGAGTGTTGGCGTGTGGACGCTTTTTATGTTTATCGGCACAGCACTTTTTGTATATTATAAACTGTCGGCAGAAACACTTCCCGAAGGTATAAAAGCCGACCAAGTGTTTCCGTATTTTATGACAACTCAACTGCCGGTTGGAGTAATTGGTTTGGTAATTGCCGGATTAATTTCGGCTGCCATTTCCACTCTTGCCTCCGATATGAACAGTTTGTCGGCTGTGATTGTGCAGGATTATTATATGCGTTTCAAACCAAATTGTAGCGACCGCCAAAAACTGCGTATGGGGCGATTGTTTGTTTTACTCACCGGTATTGGCTGTATTGGGGTGGCTCTGCTTTATGCCTCGTGGGAAGGCGAGGGCGTGCTTGGTACTGTGTTTGGCTTGTATGCAATTTTCTCGGCGGGTATTGTTGGCATTCTGCTGCTCGGGCTTTTCTGTCGTCGAGCCAATAAACAAGGGCTATATGTAGGTATTGCTGCTTGTGTTTTATTTACGGCTTATGCAGTGTTGACTACCACAAAAGTAGGCTCAGGCAACGAACAGCATTTGTTGCTCGATTTGGGAAAATTCAATTTTCCTCATCATAAATATATGCTTGGAGTTTATAGCCACATTATTGTGTTTGTGGTTGGTTACCTCGCAAGTTTCTTTTTCAAAACAAAAACAGTGGACGATTCGCTTACAGTTTTTGGATACTTTAACGAACGCAAAAAGAATTAATGGACTTTCTCTATTTTATTTTATTGGGCATAGTTGCCGGTGTGCTGTCGGGAATGTTTGGCATCGGCGGAGGAATAGTTATGGTTCCTTCGCTGATTGTGATTTTCGGAATGGATATTTTGGATGCCAATGCCGTTTCGCTTACCGCAATGTTGCTGCCGGTGGGTGTTTTTGGCGTAATTTCGTACTACAAAGCCGGAATGTTAAACATCCGCGAATCGTTGGCGGTAGCACTTGGTTTGTTTATCGGCTCTTTTGCCGGAGGTGAAATTGCGGTGAATATCAACGAAAATGTGCTCGCAAAACTTTATGCTTTAATTCTGATTTACATTGCATTATCATATTTTGATATTTTCGCGTTACTCAAAAAGAAGAAAAAATCCGTTGCCGGACAAAATAGCGAATTGTCGAAAACGGTAAAATCCGGCGGAGCATTTTGGGCGTTTGTTTTGGTGGGAGTAGGAGCGGGCATTTTTGCCGGTTTATTCGGCAAGGGTGGGGGAATAGTAATAGTTCCTTTGCTGATAGGCATTTTTCATTACGACACCAAAACTGCTGTTGCCACATCCTTAGCCGCCTTGCAACTGCCGGTAGGCTTGCCGAGCATTATTATTTATGCCAACGATGGTCATCTCAATCTCTATGCTGCTGCTTTCATTGCTTTAGGAATGATAGTTGGAACGCTGTTTGGCTCACGAATGGGAATAAAACTACCTTCAAAAATGTTCAAAAAAGTTTACGCCCTTTTCCTTGTGGCAGTGGCTATCTTTATGGTCTATAAATACTTGTAGATAATTGACAATGGTTAATGATTAATGGTTAATGTGCCAATAGACAATGTGCCAATTAAGAAATGAAGAAATGAAGAGCGGGACACACAACCGCAATCCATTTCTTAATCATAGTCAATCATATTAATCATATTAAAATCATAGTTCAGACAAGAAACAATAAACAATCCCGACACCTCGGGACAAGTTATGCCAATTAAGAAACAAAGAACAGTGATTAACGAAGAGCGGTGCAAGGTACACGGAGCGGGACACACAACCGCAACCCGTTTCTTATCCTGTTCATCTCAAAATTCTGTAAATCCCGATTCAGATAAATGCGCAATGACGGACTGTTGCTGTTGTTTCGTGCACCGTGTACCGTATTTCGTGCACCATTCTCCGTGTACCATTCTCCGTGTACCGTTCTCCGTGTACCATTTTCCCCGTAATCCCCCCCAATAATGAATTATTTTTACATTTCTTCTAAGTAATATTACTGACTCCATCTACGTAATATTACCTATTGACACGCGCAAAATGTTGCAGTATCTTTGCGGCGGTGAAGATAATTGACAATTGATAATG
>JAITXR010000033.1 GCA_031284665.1 Paludibacter sp. | reverse complement strand
CACTATTTATTTTCAAAATTTTTCACATTTTGCAAAATAATCGGCTCGCCGCTGTCGGGGATAACAGTTACATTTGTAAATTTCACACCGTCGGCTTCGCACAGCACAGCACCAATACGCGCCGTTACATACGAATTTTCAATATTAATATTGGTTATCGGCATTTCGGGCAAACCATTGAAAAACATTGCACGTCGAGCATTGCGCGAAATCATATTTTTAATGTATATGTTGCGAAACGCGGGTGTTTCGTCGGTAACAGCCGGAATTTCAACTGCTTTTGGCGAGTCGTTGCCTGCATCTAATGCCTCAACTGCCGAAGTGCCGCCGTAAAACAGGTCAAACAGCAGCGATTCAGTAGCAATGTCGAACATCGAGATATTTTCAACATAGATATTTTCAACAACTCCGCCTCGTCCTCTGCGACTTTTGAAACGCAAACCTACGTCAGTTCCCAAAAATTCGCAGTTTGTAATTTTCATATTTCGTGCGCCGCCACTCATTTCGCTGCCTACCACAAAACCGCCATGTCCGTTGAACACTATGCAATTATCCACAAGCAAATTTTCGGTTGGGATTCCACGTTCGCGCCCTTGTTTATCTTTGCCGGATTTAATGCAAATAGCATCGTCGCCAACGTCGAAAGTACTGTTTACGATTATCACATTTTTGCACGATTCCACGTCAATTCCATCGCCGTTTTGCGACCACGACGGGTTGCGTACCGTAATATTATCAACAATAAGATTTTCGCACATTAGCGGATGTAAGCACCAAGCGGGCGAATTTTCGAAAAGCACGCCTTGCAACATTACATTTTTACAACTTACAAAATTTAACATTACCGGGCGCAAAAAATCCTTAATTGCCAACCAAGCCGAATCGCTCATTTCTTCTTGCGGAACATTCATATCCGAGCGAAGTTGGATAGCGTTGTAAGCGTTTTCGGATGGATACCAAATTCTACCTGCGGCATCCACTACTCCACCACCATTGACTACTCGTTTCCATTGACCCTCAGTTACTTTGTCCTTTTTCAACGGTCGCCAAGCATGACCTGAGCCATTGAACGAGCCATTGCCGGTGATGGCAATATTTTCCAAATTAAAACCCGAAATTGGTGATTGACAGCGTTTTGTGTCCAAACCTTCGAAATTAGTAGTAATCAAAGGATACAAATCAAAATCAGGCGAAAAAAGCACAAGCGCACCTTTTTCGAGATGCAAATTAATGTTCGATTGAAAAACTATCGGACCTGTAAACCACACTCCAAAAGGCACGGTAAGCGTTCCGCCGCCTTTTTCGGAAATGTCCTTCATTGCTTGATTAAAAGCGTCGGTGTTAAGCGTAGTTCCATCGCCTACACCACCATATTCGGTTAGGCTTTTGGTAAGTGAGTGAAATTTAGGCTGTTGCACAACCGGCATTTCAAAAGGCAAATTTGTGTAAAGATAGTTGTAATTATTTTCGCAGCACGAAAACAGTAGCATTGCAACTGATAAAGATAGAAAAGTGTTTTTTAACATAATAGATAGATTGGTTAATAGTTAATAGTTTATAGTTGATAGTTAGCAAATTAGTGATTTTACGTTTATATATTTTACATTAATTCCTACATTTCTTAATTTCTTAATTGTTTATTGGCAAATTGGCAAATTGTCTATTTCACCAACGAATTTAAATACACTTCAATATTTGTATAATCGTTTGATATGCTGAATTTTACTGCATCGGAAGCATCGTTTGGGTTTAAGTTGTGTTTCTTTTCCCAAGCATCGGGGATGCCGTCATTATCGCTATCTGTTGGGTAAGGGAGGGATTTCAGTTCAGCCCAGCCACCCACTTGTTCTTGCGAATCGACCATACCATTTTCGCCAAAAGTTGCCTTGCCTGTTTTTGTTTCGGCAATAATGCGTTGGTCAATAGCATCGCGCCGAAAACTTGCTCCAGCCTGTTGAAGTACCGCATTGTATGCCTGACGGGCATTGTGCTGAGTTGTGATTTCGTATTCCCAAGGCGTAAGTATTTGACAACGAGCCAGCAACGAGTCGGAATGAGGTTTTGTGTCGTTGAGCCGCAAATGGTCGGAATACGTCTTATAATCCACCCCTTCCCAATTATTTTTGCTAACTGTGGCGTTCGATTCCATTACATTTCCCGCAATATAAAAATAACCAAAATCGTGAAAACCTCCATAATCGTTGCTTTGCCATGCCTCAAGAATGCGATGTTGAACGCTTTTTTTCGTTGCCGGACCGGGCTTATAATAGTTGTTCACAATGTTATACTGACCGTTTTCGCCTGCATACGACGAATTAAATCCCCAATTATAAATCACATTATTACGAAAATCGGCAATTTCAGTTTCTTTTGTTGATTCGTGATAGCGCGCCCCGCAAAAACGAGGATTTCGGCTACTGTGATGAGCAAGTAAATTGTGGTGAAAAGTGGCTTTTTTGCCGCCCCAAATTCCGCCATAACCATGTTCGCCTTTGTCGTGAACACTTTTGCGTAAACTTTCGGAAAGGATGCTCCATTGAAGAGTAAAAAATTCGTTATCGTAAAACGATGCACATTCGTCGGTACTCCAACTCATTGAACAGTGGTCGATAAGAATATGTCGATGGCGAGTGCCACCCAGAGCATCGTCCTGAGCCTTGCCTACATCGCCCATACGAAAACGCATATATCTGATAATCACATTGTCAGCATTAATTTTGAATGGATAATTTGCAATACAAATACCATCACCCGGTGCCGACTGACCGGCAAGTGTTATGTCGCCGTGCTTAATTTCGAGAGGCGTATTTAGAAAAATTGTACCTGAAACTCTGAAAATTACTGTTCTTTCGCCATCAGCATCGATTGCCGCCCTTAACGAACCTTCGCCCGAATCGTTCAGATTATCAACAAATAACGTTCGTCCGCCACGTCCACCCGAAGTGTATTGACCAAAACCTTCGGCTCCGGGGAAAGCAAGTTTCTTTTCTTGACGTAGCGATTGCAATTTTTCTTCTTTGCTACTATCTAAATAATTGATTAACAGCATTATATTGCGCATATAAGTTGAAGTTGTAATTCCCATAACAGGCTCTTTTGACGAATAAGGCGAAGTGTCGTATTTGTCGCCAACGCGAGTTTTTGCATAAGTGGTATCGTCGCTGGCAGGTTGTTTCGGACATTCAACATAAACGTTGGAAGTGAACATTAGCGGCGATAGCCAAGCACCTTGCGGGCTAATTGAGGAAATAATTTTTGTAATATCAACTTCCATTTCGCCACGTCTGCCACCACCTGCGTGAGTAAAATATTTCACCAAAGGCACTCGTTTTGATTGATATAGAGGCGATTCCGCTTTTATTTGTTCGGGCGATATTGCCGTTGCATCTGCTAATGCTTGCTTCAAACTTTCGACATTAACAGCAGCAAACGAACTCATGTGCGAAACCGTATTTTTGGGATTTTGGTCAATAAAATACATTCCATTTTCGACATTACTGCCTTTGCGATGTATAAATTGCGGCAATCCTGTTTCGTGATTTACGAAGCGCGGCAAAATAATATCAGTAGAATTAGCAAAATTTCGCCCTGCCTGCGCCATTTGTTCCGCAGTCAAACGTGTTGCTTCGAGATAATTTATAGCATACTGAATGCCTTCGAGAAAACGAACTTCGCCTGTAAGTTTGTAAAAATCAATCATTGCATAAATCATTCCTACCGTTGTAGTAGCGTTAATTCCGCATGGCTCATAACTGCGCGCGCCTGCCGGAAGTAATGTTTGAACATCGTATTGGTCAGCCCAGCCCGGATAAGGAGTTTTGTACTGCAAATCGGCAAGTAAATTCATTGCCCGCAGTGCCGGCTGTTTTAGCGAATCGACAAAAAGCGTGGTGCTGCATTTAATCAAAAAGTTAATATTGTTCAAACAAACATTGTCATTAAGAGTAATGTAAGTAGAATACTGCTCGTTTCCAACCGTGAGAGGCGTTACCATTAGCGGAAAACGCTGAGGCCAGCCACCATTTGCATATTGACTTTGCAGAACAAAATTTATTGTTTTATCAAGTGCTGCACGAAATTTAGGGTCGCGTTTTTCGGCATAAATTCTTAACAAAAATTCGGCACCTGAAATTGTAGCGTTATCGTCGAAAGTCGCATTGCCGTAGTAATGCTGATATTCCTCCATTCGCCACGCCTGCCTGCCGATTGTGTTATACCAATGTCGGAGCGAGCCTTCGCCCGCCATATCGAAAAAATAATTCCAGCCACCACTCGGATGTTGATATTTGATAAGTGTATTGGCAATTACGCAGGCTTGATTGTAATAATATTCGTCGCCCGTAGCGTGATAAATATCAATAAACGCCTGCCCCATTGCAGCAGAGCCGGGTCCCTGCAACCAGCCTTGCGTAAGGTACGACTCGGCTTCACCCCACGAGCGCGACAAATCGGGTAAATATTGCCACATATAAGCACCGTCAGTTCCCACATTTTCGACCATATAGGTTGTGGTACGTTTTATTGCCTCCAGAACGCTTGAGCGCGATGGTTTTTGCTGAGAAAAAACCGGAAAAATGCTTGTAAAAATTATTATAAGCAGAAATAATTTTGTGTTTTTCATTAAAATTGATATTAGAATGGTTTGTGAAATATGATAAAAATTATTACAAATTTACAAATTAATTTTTCATATAGACTATAAGTAATGTAAAAAGTTTGAGTAGTTTCCAAATTTGGAAGTTAATCACTAATTACTTAAAATGGTACACGATACACGGTAAAAGGTGCACGAAAAGACTACTAATTTAGATGTTAATCACTAATTACTTAAAATGGTAGTAATTATTTCCCCTTTTTATTTAAATAAATACAATACAGCATCGCTTTCAATAGGTTTTTGAACTTCGACATTTTGCCCGCCTGCAACAGTAAATTTTTTACCCGCAATTTTTCCGCTTACAGCATTAATCCAGACGGCGGAATATTTATTTGTGTCGGCAGTCAGATTTATGGCTACGTTTTGCGACTTTACATAGACTATATAACCAATGTTTGGTTTACCCATTCCCCAAAAATCGCCTCTTTTACAGAGAGTTTCGTCGCTTGTCATTTTCGCGGCATTTTTATAAAACCCTGCTATTTCAACTTTTGGAATTTGGCAAAGCGACGCTCCGGCAACAAACATTACCCAATCTTTTGGCGGGAAACTGCGATTGCTGTACATAACCGGTTTTTCGGGATATTTTTTTGTATATTCGCTAACTGTCCGATATACAGCGTCATAATCCTCCACGCCAACCTCCATTATTCGTGCATATTGGCGCAAAGTAAGCGATACTCCTCCTTGCGGCGCATAAAGCGACTCATCGCTATTATAGTGCCATTGACGAATTTCGATAATGTCAAGAACTGCCGCGTAATGCGGGTCGGCAAGAATGCTGTCGGTTACTTCCTTTGTGGCGGAAAGCATTGTGATAACATTTTTCTTGTTCTCGCTTTCCCACGCTGCAATTTCGTCGAGCCAAAAACGTACAAAATGCGCCGGACCGGTATATTCCATTCCCAAATGATGGATAACATTCTGATTTTCGGATAATTCATCTAAATATTTACGAATATTTTTTTGATGAAAGTATTTTAATTTTTCGTTACTTAAATCGTAGAATTGTTCAGCCATAAACACACGTTTATCGCCTGCATAAAATGTATTTTCGGGAAACGAAAGTTCGTTAATATTATTTGCAGCCCGCCAAGGATAGTCAGCCCAATGTGCGCCTTCCTCAATAATATTGTGTTGTAAATAATGGTCTTCGACAAGCAACAGCCCTTCGCGGTCGGCAATATCGGCAAAATCGGCAATGCGTTTCCAATACCAAGGATTCCATTTTTCCAAATCGTAACGGCTCAGGCGGTCAGAAGCCTCACCCACGCCACTGCGACTGAAAGGTTGCTCGTAGAATGGCGCCCAAACATCGGCATCTGCTCGACGCGAACGCCCGTGGTCGTCGCGCCGCCGCTCGTACCACAATGCAGGGAAATGATTGAGTGCCACAATATTACTTTTTTTCATTGTTGCCGCCACAGAATCTAAATTGTCGGAAAAACCGCGCCCCTCACGCCCGGGCACAAAGCGCGACAAATGGATAGCCGCCCGCTGCACACCGCTTGGGCGAGTGTTTCCTGTCCATAATGCTGTTCGCTGATAACGCCCGGCAAGATAATTGTCGGCAAGCAAAATTTTCCCATTAGCGATTGTAATTTTCTGATTTACAGGTTTGTTTTCCTGTTTTTTCGGTATTTTAAGTTGTATTTCAGATATTTCGGATACGGCTTTTTCCGATGACAGAGGATAACGCCGTACAATAGTGTCAATCCATTGATTCATAATCAATTCGGGAAGTTTTGAGCGTTTACTCATTGCAATAGCAAAATCGGGAGCGGTCTGTTCCATTGTTGTTGATGGATAGGTAAGAATTTTGTTGTTTTCAGGCGATGTTTTGCCTGTACGAGCCTCTAATTGAGCATAATACAAACTGTGAGGTTGTAAAAACTGTCGTGGTAATTCGTGTTTACCGCTGCCATAACCTTGTCCCCAAGTGCCAAACGCCCAATTGGTAGCACCCGGAGGCGAATCGAGATGCAGTTGCGGTGTTCGGCTCATCCAACAAACGCTGTTTGCGCCACTCCAGCCGCCACCTTGCCCGTCAACATCGCGAAACGAAATTTTAAGTCTGCTACCGTCAACAGTACAGCGGTCGAACAGCGTGCCGCACGACCAGCCGCCCATTGCCCCGCTAAAATCGTAAGCGCGATAGGCATAGCACTGCACAAAAGCATTTGGACCGGCAGCGGTAAATCCAACAGTAAAATCGTGATAGCCGTACTCCGAATAGCAACGATTGAAAAGCGTTTGCTGACCCAACGTTTGAAAAGCCAGCCGTCTGTAACCACCAATTTCGCCTACCGGATTGAGATTTTTGCAATCTTCGACCGTAAAACGCCGCACAGTTTCCCAAAGCGCAACCGCACTGCTCACAAAATTTTCGCAAGTAACACGGCGCACCCAAGCATCGTCAGTGTTTTCAGCGGTAATTGCCATCCAGCGATGATTTTCGTCCTTTGGATTTCCACTTTCATAGACTGACGCAATTCGCAAATTTTCGATGCCAATATTGTTAATTCTATTGTCGGAAATAATTCGGTTTACATAGCCCGCGCCGAACTGCTCGTCGAGCGAATTGGTAAGCGGAACATCAATTGTAATAGTAGTCAAATCGGCATCAACAACCGTGCGTTGCCAGCGAATATCAAAATCGCCCGCCTGCCAATAAGTAAGTTGATAATCAACATATAACCCAATTTTATCAGCCCCGATAAATTTTAGCCATTCGCTTGTAGATGGGCGAGTTACGATAATTTTATCACCTTTTTTAAATCCGTGATTTGCAGCGAGCGGAATTTTTACGGAATTTACAGGCAAGTATTTCCCCTGAATTTTGATAGAATCGGAACTTATAATTTGCTGATTTCCTTGTATTTGTATTACAGTCTGTCGGTCGTTTCCTTCGGCAATAAGCAGCGTTTGTCCATCGGCAAATCCACTTCCGCGTAATACCACGCCCGAAGTGTTAATTGTCAAACTGCCCGCAAGATGATAAACGCCCTTTTCGAGCAATATCGCACCACGAAAACCATTTGCAGCCACAGGCAACGACGACACATAATCAATTGCTTTTTGAATATTTTCTGTAGCATCGCCCGCACTTACCGACACGCGGATTTTTGCCTCCACAAAAGGAATTTCGACCTCCGAAGCCATATAACCGCAATACGAAAAATCAGGAATACGGTCGCCATTATCCTGAACGGAATATTCAATTTTTTTATTGGCAGTAATAGATAATGATTGCGCATCGACCGGATATAAAAGCGTATCAATAATGAAAAATAAAGCAAAAAACGATACAATTAAAGTAAAATGTGTTTTCATTCGGATTTGGGGTTTACAAATTATATTTTCCACAAAATTAAAAAATTAATCCATACGTTCATCACTTGTTTTATTTTTTTTCGTGTATGAGAATTGAAAATTAGTTTGAAAAGTTTGAATGTTTGAGTAGTTTGAAAAGTTCATAAAGTTCGGACTGCGGCTGTGTTGCCAGTCATTCTTGGTAAACCAAGCGGCAAGCCGATTAGCGAGTATGGGATAAAAAAATTAAATAAAAAGAAATGACGTAAATAAAAAAATGCCTTTCTGCCTTTCTGTCTTCTTGTTTATTTATTAAGCGCAAGCGCTCTTTTATATGAACAGAAAGGCAATAAGACAAGAAGACACGACGAAAATAAACAATTAATACAAATGCAACATTCCGCTCGCGCCGATTTTTAATTTGAGTGTTGGTGTTTGTCAAGACACGGATTGCAAGACTTGTACCGATATGTCGGTATCCGCGCCAGCGGAGATTTTCAGGATTAAATCCGTTAGG
>JAITXR010000415.1 GCA_031284665.1 Paludibacter sp. | reverse complement strand
CAACTCAACGAGCGAATAAATCAGATTGTTTTGCAATAACAGAAGGTTGACAATAACTCCGCTGCTTACCAATTTTCTGTACAGATACAGACAGTGCTTAGAATGGTTTGACAAAAAATTGTGAATAAATTGGCATTTTTTCATTTGCCAAAAACCGAAAAATTCACTACTTTTGCCAAAATTAAATTTCACATCAATGAACGTAGAAAATTCTCTTCCGCAATTTATCAAAATTATTGCGGCATCGCTGCAACTTAGCGACAAACAAGTGCGCAATGCCATTCGCTTGTTTGACGAAGGTGCAACTATCCCCTTCATCAGTCGTTATCGCAAGGAAATGACCGACAGTATGGACGAAATACAACTTGCTAATCTTAAAGAACAATACGACAAACTTTGCGAATTGGAAAAACGTAAGGCGACAGTTTTATCCACCATCGAGGAACAGGGAAAATTGACTGCCGAGTTAGAAATGCGCATCAAAAATTGTTGGGATGCCACCGAACTCGAGGATATTTATTTACCCTACAAACCAAAACGCCGCACGAGAGCCGAAGTGGCGCGCGAAAAAGGTTTGGAACCATTGGCAAAAATGCTTATGGCGCAAAATTCCAACGATGTGGAACGCTTGGCAATGCCTTTTGTGAAGGGCGATATAGTGGATGTGAACGAGGCGTTGAAGGGTGCGAGCGATATTATTGCCGAATGGGTAAGCGAAAACGAAACTGCCAGAAATTCTATCCGAAATATTTTCACTCGCGAGGCGATTATTTCATCAAAAGTAATAAAAGGGAAAGAAGAAGAGGGGCAGAAATATCGCGATTATTTTGATATGAAAGAAAAACTTGCCCGCTGCTCTTCGCATCGATTGTTGGCAATGAGGCGAGGGGAGGCGGAAGGATTTTTGCGTGTGGGAATTAGCCCCGAAGAGGATGAACACAGCATCGAACGTTTGGAACGAATTTTTGTGAAAGGGAAAAACGAGTCGGCGGATGTGGTTGCTGATGCTGTTTTGGATAGTTACAAACGCTTGCTCAAACCGTCGATTGAAACAGAATTTGCCGCCGACAGCAAACTCAAAGCCGACAAAGAGGCTATTCGCGTGTTTACCGAAAATCTGCGCCAATTGCTGCTCGCTCCGCCTTTGGGACAAAAACGGGTTTTGGGCGTTGACCCCGGATTTCGCACGGGTTGCAAACTCGTTTGTTTGGACGCGCAAGGAAATTTGCTGCACAACGAAACTATTTATCCGCATCCGCCGAAAAGTGAATATTCGCAGGCAATGCGCAAAGTTCAAACTTTGGTCGAGGCTTACAATATTCAAGCCGTTGCTATTGGTAATGGCACGGCTGGGCGCGAAACCGAACAGTTTTTTCAAAATATACCTTTCGAAAAAGAGTTGCAGGTTTTTGCCGTAAGCGAAAATGGAGCGTCGATTTATTCGGCATCGAAAGTGGCGCGCGACGAATTTCCCGATTATGATGTAACTGTGCGTGGTGCTGTGTCTATCGCTCGCCGACTGATGGATCCGCTGGCTGAATTGGTGAAAATTGACCCAAAATCTATTGGTGTAGGACAATATCAGCACGATGTTGACCAAACGTTACTCAAAAAATCGCTCGACCAAACCGTTGAAAATGCGGTAAATAAAGTGGGCGTAAATCTGAATACTGCCAGCAAACATTTATTGATTTACATTTCCGGACTGGGAGCGCAGTTGGCGCAAAATATAGTGGATTATCGTGCCGAAAACGGCGCATTCCCAAATCGTAAACAACTGATGAAAGTCCCAAAAATGGGCGCAAAAACTTTTGAGCAATGTGCAGGATTTTTGCGCATCCCCGACAGCAATCAGCCGCTCGACAATTCGGCGGTGCATCCCGAAAGTTACGGCGTAGTAGAATTGATGGCAAAAAACTTAAAAACAGATGTGCAACAACTTATTGCCAATAAAGAATTACTCAAAACACTTGATTTACAACAATATATCACCGACAAAATCGGTTTGCCGACCTTGACAGATATTGTGCAGGAACTTGAAAAACCCGGACTTGACCCGCGTGCCGATATTCAGGTTTTTGAATTTGACCCGAATGTAAAAAAAATTGACGACCTGCAAATTGGGATGGAATTGCCCGGAATTATTACAAATATCACCAATTTTGGAGCATTTGTAGATATTGGCATTCACGAAAACGGACTGATTCATATTTCGCAAATGGCTGACAAATTTATTACTAATCCTGCTTCGATTGTTTCGGTGCATCAATATGTAAAAGTGCAAGTGCTGGAAGTAGATGTCGCCCGCAAACGTGTACAATTGAAATTGATGAAGTAAGTAGAAAGTGGAGAATGGAGAACTGATAGTGGATAGTGGAAAATAAGCCA
Source organism: Paludibacter sp. (assembly GCA_031284665.1). GTDB lineage: Bacteria > Bacteroidota > Bacteroidia > Bacteroidales > Paludibacteraceae > JAITXR01. The sequence continues at coordinate 276 of JAITXR010000415.1, read as the reverse complement.
TTAAGGGATTAATAGGCGAAAGTAGAGCCGCAACTATGCCATTGCATATTGTTCACGACTTTTTCTTGCAGGTACAACGAACTTGCTGTTTTTTGCCCTATCTGCTTTAATAAATTCGCTAATTGCTTTGTCCTCTGCTGCGGTTAAAGGTCTGCCGTTGATAATAAAATCAATTCCTTCCGGTTCTCTAATGTATCCCATAATCTATGCGTTTTTAAAATATTTATCAATTAATATGCTTGCTGCCGAAGTATCAATAATCATTGTTTGTCCTCC
>JAITXR010000383.1 GCA_031284665.1 Paludibacter sp. | reverse complement strand
CAAAACTAATCAAAAATTTCAAAACTAATTTACAAATCATTCTATAAATAGTATTATCTTTGTGGTCAAAATTTAAAATAAAATATATGACTGCATTTACTGAACTTTTGAACAATTATAATATCACAGGGCTTGCCATTGGTTTTGGCACTTTTGTGATTATCGGACTTTTTCATCCTATTGTTATCAAAAGTGAATATTTTTTCGGAGTAAAAATTTGGTGGCTCTTTCTGATTGCCGGTGTGGCAGGCAGCGTGTTGGCACTCATAATAAAAGATGTGTTGTTTTCTTCGCTGCTTGGTGTTTTTGCTTTCAGTTCGTTTTGGGGAATATTGGAACTTTTTGAGCAGCGGCAACGAGTGGCAAAAGGCTGGTTTCCAAAAAATCAAAAACGTAAATAATTTATAACTAATTAATTATGAGGCAAAAAATCAAAACATTTTTTTTATCATCATTATTCGTTTTGTTCGCCAATACTGCTTTTACCCAAAATTTGGTTTTTAGCGATTCGCTGTCGATTGGGCTTATTACATGTTCGCCCGGGAGCGAGGTATATGCTCGCTTTGGACATTCGGGAATTCGCTTGCTCGACCATAAATCGGGTTTGGATGTGGTGTTCAACTATGGAATATTTGATTTTAATGCGCCTAATTTTCTGGTTAAATTCATCCGTGGCGAAACCGATTATCAACTTGGAGCAGCACTGACTGACGATTTTTTATACGAATACAGAGAGCGAAATTCGAGCGTTACCGAGCAAGTGCTTAATCTCAATGAGAGTGAAAAAATAAATATCGCAAATTTATTACTGAAAAATTATGAGCCGCAAAACCGAATTTACCGCTATAATTTTGTGTTTGACAACTGCGCTACACGTCCATTATTGAAAATTAGCGAAGGAATTGATGGAAAAATAATTTTTGCCGACGAAAGTTCGGAAATCACTTTTCGCCAATGGATAAGCCGACATACAGGTGCGGATTCGTGGCTGCAATTCGGCATTGATATGCTTTTTGGTGCTGATGCCGACCGTTTGTGTACTCAAAGCGAAAGTACGTTTTTGCCCGAAGTGTTAATGAATTTAGTTGAAAATGCCACGATTGATAATGCCGAAACGCAGCGTAAACTTGTATATTCCAATACTTTACTTGTACCAAAACATTTGCAAACGGCTGTAAAAGAAAATTTTATTAGCAGCCCAAGTTTTATAACAATTTGTATTTTGCTGATTGGATTGATTATTGTGTTTATCGAAAAACGAAGTAAAAAATATTTTCGTGCCTTTGATTTTACTTTGCTGCTTGCAACTTCGATAGCGGGAATGGTTTTGATTTTTCTTATGTTTTTTTCGGAACATCCATTAGTTAAGCACAATTTGAATGTATTGTGGCTCAATCCGTTAAACATTATTGCGGCAATTTTGTTTTTTGTCCGTAAAACAAAGCGCATTCTTGCTTACTATTTCTTGTTTTGTATCTTGCTGATTATCATAGTATTGGCAGGTTCGTTGTTTTCGTTTCAAGTGCTTAACATTGCATTTTTCCCGATAATTGCTTTGCTGTTAATTCGTTACAAATGTATGGCTGATAATTTTTTTGCAAAAAAAAATTGAGTAATGTAGAAACTAACACGCTCCGCGTCGATACAAAGCACTTGAATATTTTAAACACAAAAACAAATGAAAAGATTATTGAAGACTGTACTTACTATTATCGGGATAATAGTGCTTTTTGTGCTTGTCTGGGTTATAGGACTATATTTTATAAGAAAGCAACCGGAAAGAGCATTGTATTTTGACAAAGAACTAATTATTTTAAAACTGCGTATTAATGATAAGTACTATCTGTCTCAAGTGGAATCAGATAACAAGACAAAAACAGACATGTATCGACAACGCTCTTACGACAATATAGAGCAAGGGAATATAATTATGTATGAAAGTTTTGCTTATGGACAGTATTTGCCAATAGACCAAAATATAGCAACAGACATTGCATTTTCTGACTACAATATCACAACTGATTATCTATACGACGATATTCAAAAAATAATAATGGATAGTGTGATTGAAGCGCGATATGGAAAAGGTCTTTATGAAAAAATAATGGACAAATACGAAAAAATTAAGGGAAGTTATCAAAAAGGAGAGATAACTTATCCTGACAAAATACTAATAAATACATATTTGGTTAATCATAATCGTGATGACGAAAAAAAAACTGAAACATATATTACAAATCAAATTGAAGAATCTGAGTTATTAGAAAAAAGTAAATTAAAAAAAATTGCCTTTGATTACGTTGTAGATACAAATGGGAAAATAGAAAATGTAAGAATAAAATTGCATTGCAGTAAAGAGATTGACAGTTTGATTGTAGCCAGCCTTACGAATTTACCTTTTAAATGGACAGCCGGAACAAAGGATAATAAAAAAGTAAAGTTTAGGGTTGAGTTTTATCAAAATTGGGGCGAGGAAATCGGAAGGGGGATAGAGTAATGCCGAAATTCAGACGTGATTTTCGGCATGATACGATGAACGTACAAAAACTCCACTTTCGGCTTTTTGAAATCCTTTATCAAGCGCAATCGTCTTATATTCAGCAAATTTGTCGGGATGAACGTATTGACTGACCGGAATATTTTGACGCGAAGGCTGCAAATATTGCCCAATAGTGATAATCGAACATCCCGCAGCCAAAGCATCGTCCATAAGTTGTAAAATCTCAGGCTCAGTTTCCCCAAGCCCAAGCATAATGCCTGTTTTGGCAGTAATTCCCTGTGAAACAATATATTGCAGCACTTGCAAACTTTTTTCGTAACTTGCGCGGCTGCGAATAAGCGGCGTAAGACGTTTTACGGTTTCGAGGTTGTGCGAAATAATATTTGGTTTTTCGCCAATTACCAAATCTAAAAGTTCAGGTTTAGCATCAAAGTCGGGGATTAAAACTTCGAGAGTAGTCGCCGGATTAATGGTTTTTATTGCTCGTATGGTTGCTGCCCAATGCGCGGCAGCCTTATCCGGCAAATCGTCTCTATCCACCGAAGTAATTACTGCATGGCGCAGTTTCAAACTTTGTATTGACAATGCTACTTTTTCAGGCTCATTCGCGTCGAGCGATAAAGGCTTGCCTGTCAGCGTGTTGCAGAATTTACAAGCACGTGTACAAATATCACCGCAAATCATTAAAGTAGCCGTTCCCCTGCTCCAACATTCGCTCATATTCGGGCAACGACCACTTGTGCAAATTGTATGCAAACCGCGACTTTTCACTGCATCGCTGACTGTGGTAAACTGTTTTTCGCTGTAAATTTTGCTTTTCAGCCATTCAGGTTTTCGGATATAATTCATTGTAAAACAGGCTTATAGGGTCGAAAATTCTTTTTCCCAATCCGAAATTTTTGCGATTAGATTATCACTCCAAATATCAAATTCACTGTCTTCGCGCTGCAATTCTTTATGTGCCAACACATTAGCAATTGTTTCTTTAATTCCCTCGTCAAAACGTTTTGTTGCCGTAAAACCGGGGACAAGTCGTTTTAACTTGCTGTTATCGAACACAACCGAGTTTGCCTTATCGCCCAAAAGCCCGCCATAGAAGTCGAAATCGCTAACTTTTGCCAAAAATTCGGATGCCACGTGTATTGCTTTTAACGGACAATTTACCGCATCGGCAATGCTTTGATAAATCTGATTCCACGTCAAAGTTTCGTCGGAAGTGATATGAACAGCCTCGCCAATAGCGTGAATATTAGCGATTAAGCCTACAAAAGCACGAGCAAAATCGCTATTGTGCGTCATTGTCCAAAGCGAAGTGCCGTCGCCGTGAATTATTACAGTTTTGCCATCTAAAATACGTTTCACTATCGACCAACTTCCGTTTCGTCCGTGAACAGCGGTTGGGATTGTGCGCTCGTCGTAAGTATGACTTGGGCGCACAATTGTAATCGGGAAATTGTGGTTTCGGTAAAGTTGCAGTAAATAATCTTCGCAGGCAATTTTATCGCGCGAATATTGCCAAAACGGATTTGCGAGTGGTGTAGATTCCGTAATAGTGTAATTTACAGGCAATTTCTGATAAGCCGATGCCGAACTTATAAAAATAAACTGGCGGGTTTTGCCTGCAAACAGACGAAAATCGCGTTGTAAATGTTCCGGTTTGAAAGCAATAAAATCGGCTACACAATCAAATTGCAAATCCTTAATCAATTCAGCCACTCGTGGCTCATCGTTAATATCTGCAAGTAATAAATGTGCGCCTTGTGGCAAAGCCGAGTTGCGATTTCCACGATTAACAAGGTATAAATCATGCCCTTGCGTGATTAATAAGCGCGAAATTGCTGCGCTAATTGTGCCTGTTCCTCCAATAAATAGAATTTTCATAATAATATAAATTTTATAACTCCGGCAAAAATAATAAAATAAATTGAAAAAAATAATATATAGTGATTAATGATAAATACATATCGCATCTATCTGAACTTTATTGC
>JAITXR010000209.1 GCA_031284665.1 Paludibacter sp. | reverse complement strand
GCCGCAACTTTTTGACCTTCGATAGCCGCGAATTGAAGTATTTTGCCACTTGTTTCGGCTGAAACAAGAATTTCCACAGCCTCAAACACGCCGTTTGCATCAGAATTAGTTTTGTTATGCTTACAAGATGCTAATAATGAAACGATTAGCAGAATGCCTAAATAGAGTTTTAGTGATTTCATATAATAATAATTTTTTTTTGATTTAGTTTTAATAATTCATTTGTTTTTAGCGAGTTAAGTAATTTGTAATTGACATCACTCTCCATTTGTGATTTTATTCTGATACACAGCCAAATACAATTTAATTTCGTTGAGCGATTTTGTCTGCCGCGCCAGATTTTCGGCATTAATTGCGCGCAGCAAATCGCTGACAGTCATTGTGCCATTTGCAACTTTTGCCTCCGCCGATTTTTTAATATTTTGCCGTAACGAAATTAATTCATCATCGTTTTTGATTAATTCTTTCAAACGTGCAATTTCGTTTTGCTGCTGCCGATTTTGCAAATTATTGTTAAATAAAAATGTTTCGCGCTGCACATCTACATTTTTTTTGTTCAATACAATTTTGTTCAAATCGTTTTTTTGCGTATATAACGCACTGAAATTCCAACTCATACGAATTCCTGCGATGTAATAAAAATCAAATTTGTCGTTCAGCATATTTAGTCCCGGATTTCCGTAACCGCCTTGTGCAAAAAGTCCAAAACGCGGCATTGCGCCGGCAAGAATTGCACTTCGCTGACTGTCAAACATTTGCGTTTGTGCGTCGAAAAGTTTAATTTCCGGACGGGCGATTGTATGCGAAATTTCAGTTGCAGGCAATACCGGTTTTTGCAACGCCGTATTTTCATCGATTTTTTCGTTTGTAAATGCCGAGAGCATTTGTAAATACGATTTTCGCGCTGCCTCAATTTGTGTTTTTTGTTGCCGAGCGTTGATTTGTTCAATTCGCACAGCGTCTAAATCCGAACGATTAGCAATGCCATTTTCGATATAGGCAGATATTCGTTTGTAATTGATATTCAATTCGTTTTGTAAAATATCATTTTGTGCCAACTGCTCATTTAGCATCAAAATTCCGAAAAAAAGTTGATTTATCCGTTCTTTGAGCGCATACAAATCCACTTCCAATTTTTGCTTTTCCACCTCACTCGCAGCCCGCGTTCCGCGCCGTTGCGCAGAGGCAATACCACCATCCCAAATTGTCTGATTTACATCAAGAACTACCTGATACTGGTCTTTGTTGGGTGTCGGAATTTCCGGAATATTTAATCCGAGAGCCTGCAACTGCGAAAAATCGAGCGGAATTTCGGTTACATCCGATTGGTATGTGGCGCGCCCCGACAGCGAAATCTGCGGCAAATACGCCTTGGCAACATTCGACAAATTATAATTCGCCGTTCGCTCAATCAAATCATACTGCTTAACTTGCGGATAATTGGCAAGCGTTTTTTGATAACATTCGTCAATCGAAATTTGCGCCAACAGACTGATTGGCAGCAAAATAAAAAAATATGTCAGAAAAATTAGTTGTTTCATAAAAAATTGAGATGTAAAATTTTAGATATGAGACTGTTAGATTGTTAGACCTTAGATATTGGCATTTGATATTTAGCACTTGATACTTAATTCTTGCTACTTGCTACTCAATACTCAAACCCTTGATACTTAATTCTTGCTACTTGCTACTTGATAATATGGTGTTTAAAGTCCCCCGTGGGGATTTAGGGGGCTTTCTGAATTAAAATAGAATTAAGCACAAAACTAACGTGTTCTTCGCGGCGATGTTCGAGCAATTGTTGCACTTTTTGTTCATCAAGGTCGAGCAGTTGAGTTCCTATTGGCAGCAAGACAAAAAGCGTAATATTTAAGGAAACAATAGAAATCAGCAAATCAAAAGCACTTATTGGGCGTACACGTCCGGCTTCAACTTCGGCTTGCAACTCTTTTTCTAATGCAAGAAACATTTGTCCTAAACTGTCGCCCAATTTTTCGCGCAGGGCTTTCAGGCGTTCCGGCGCGCGAGTAAATTCGGATATAATTAAATACGGTAATCGAGGCATCTTAACAATCAAATTGAAGTGCGAACGAATAAGATTTTCTAATTTTTCGGCAAAAGTAAATTCAGTTTGAGTGTATAAATCAAAAGTATATTGGAAAAACTGCTTGAATTTTTTCTCAAAAATGGTGTTAAACAAATTCTCTTTTGTGCGAAAATAATAATGCACTAACGCCTGATTACAACCTGATGCTTGTGCAATTTCGACAGTCGAAGTGAGCGCAAAACCCTTTTCAAAAAATAAGCGTTCGGCATTTTCGAATATTGTTTCTTCCATTGTTTTATTATGTTCACTCATATTAATTAGATTATTTAATTATGATATTTAATTGATTAATTTAATAGTGCTATTAAATTAGGGACAAATGTAAACACTATTTTTTTACCCCGCAACAATTGGAGTGAAAAAATAGTGTTAAATAAAGTTAATTGCAGATTTTTGTCTGAATCAGGATTAACAAGATTAAAGGATTTTCTTGATTATTAGCTCATTCGCAAATTAAAATATGTAAACTGTCAGTATTGTTTTTCCGATGGCGCGGATACCGACACGTCGGTACAAGTCTTGCAATCCGTGTCTTGTTACTCTCAAGCAAAGATTAAAAAACTGCCCGAACGGACTTTTCTTGATTAACCATTAACCATTAACAATTAATCATTATTTAACCTCTATTGGTTTTAGCGATTGCTGCCAAGTTTTAAGGTATTCAAAAAAATCGTTGGCTGATTTTATCGGGCAAAATTCTTCTTTTGCCGAAACGCTTGTAAGATAAAACGAAAAAGTTGTATTTTTCTTTACCGGAAAAACCACTAAATTATCCACACCGCTTAATATTGGATATATTTTTGTGCTAACATCCTGATTTGGAACATATACGCCCAAACCGGCTGTTTCTTTTTTGTACTTCACCGTGTCGCCCTGCGGATACCAACTGCCCCACGAGCCAACTAAATTATTATCTTTCAGCAACTCGCCGCCGCCTATTTGCTGCACTCCTGTGGTCAAATTATCAATATCTGCGTTAGCCGAAATTTCGCATAATGCGTCGCGATGGCGGGCATACATTATATATCGTACTTTCAGGTCAATTTTTTTGCCTTCGTATTGCCAGCCCTGCACGTCAATTTCCGATACTGTGCGGATATTTCCCTGTGATACAATGCGTTGCGTACGACGGTCGAAATTTTCAACGTGCAGTGTTTTTGCCCCGTCGAAACCCTTTACAGTACCAACTCCAACCCACGAATTTACAAGCAAAATATCGTCTCCATAGCCGTTTTTTAACTGCTCGTCGTTAGGATACCAGCCGGTAGTTTCCACTTCCAACTGCGCTTTGCGTTTGCCATAGACATCGATAGTACTTTTATTATCGAAATAAATTCGGTACGCAATCAACGCAGATTCAAAAGCAATGCCGTGATGATGCATACGGTTGTACATATCATTTTTGTCGGACGAGGCTTCGCTTACAAACTTGCGCGTGCCATCCTTTTCTTTAATAATAAGGTCGGCATACACTTCGCGAGGGAATTTAATGCGATTTTTTTCGGAAATAGTTTTTAGAACAATGCTTTTTTTCTCGCCCGCTGCCAAATCAACCAAAAAAACCAATTCGTCGGGAGTGCCGTCGCCATTAAGGTCGTCTAATTGACTGCTGATTTGTTTACCATTCAAGTAAACTGCAAGTTGAGATAATTGATTGTTTTTCAACGAAGTAAGACTGCTCAACTTTACAACTACCGGAGCATTTGTTACTAAAACAGAATTTGGATTTTGAACGTTGATTTTCAACGATTTAGCAAAAGAAACATTGATTGAGCAAAAAAGAAACAGGACTAAAATAATTTTGGTTTTCATAATATAAATTAAATTTAAGTGTGAGAAAAAGCGAACAATTAACCACAACGTAAGCTAAATTACACAAAGTCATTTTCTTAGTGTTGCGCCGAAAAACTTTATGGTTAATAAAAAAAACAAATATAATAATATTTTTTAGAGCTTTTGTTATTTAAGCAAGATTTTTGAATTTATTTGCTAATTTTGCAGGCGGAAATAAATTTAATTAATGGATAATTGAAAGTTGAAAATAAAAACTTCGAGTAACTTTATCTGCTTTGTGGTTATAAAATTATTCGCTTATGGTGGATTGAAAAACTCGAATAGGGTTAGGCAAAATAATTTTGTAAATTTTCGACAAATTATATATAATATGATAAATATTTGATTTATGATTTCAGCAAACGACCTGATTTATATTGGATTACTCGGCAAGTCGCACGGTTTACACGGCGAATTGTTGTATTCATTTTCGTTCGATGTGTTCGAAAATGAGCAAATAGAATTTCTGGTCATAATGCGCGATGGAATTTTTGTACCATTTTATATAGAATCGATACGGGAAAAAACATCCAGCACAGGTTTTGTGAAATTTGACGGAGTTGACAACGAACAGCAGGCACGTACATTTTTAGGTGCGGAGGTTTTTTTACCAAAAGAATTGGGAATTATGAATGGAAAAATTGAAAAACCACTTGATTATTTCATTGGTTTTCACGTAATTACCGAGCCGTCGAACGAAAAACTTATTATTTCCGATGTTGATACATCAACTGCTAATCCACTTTTTGTTATCGAAAGCGAAAATGGCGAAATATACATTCCAATCAACGAGGACTTGATAATCAGCATCGATTACGACGCACGCAAAATAACGATGCAACTCCCCGAAGGTTTGTTAAATTTGTAATTTTTACGTTTAAATTTTTAATAAATGCAATTAATTTGAAAAAAAATTACAAATTGTTTGAGAAAATATTGTAATAATTAAAATTATTTATACTTTTGTAATAAACTAATATAATAATATACAAAAAAAACACAATTGTTATGCAGCACCAAATTGACCGCTTAGACAAACGCATCCTTAAATTAATATCGGTAGATGCCCGTATCCCTTTTTTAGAAGTCGCACGCGAATGTAATGTTTCAGGAGCAGCCATTCATCAGCGCATTCAGAAATTACGCGAATTAGGCGTTATAAAAGGCTCCGAGTTTGTGATTGATACTTATAAAATAGGCTATCAAACTTGCGCCTATGTTGGCATCGTTCTTACTAATAATCAACTTTTTCACGACGTAGTTGATGCTCTTAAAAAAATTCCTGAAATAGTTGAATGTAATTATGCTATCGGAAAATTTTCGATGATTATCAAAATGCATGCAAAAGATAACAGGCATCTTTTACAACTAATTCTCGAAAAAGTTACTCCTATTCCGGGCGTTGCTCATACCGAAACTTTCCAGATTTCACTCGACGAAATTTTCAGACGACAACTCTCGGTTTTTGATGTGAAAAACGAAAATTGGTCAGAAGAGGAGTACCCTGAAAATCTTTAATAAAAACTCATTTGAAACAGAAAGTTTTCTGCTTACGTAATGTCAATTGCACCTTACGGCTCTGATTATACCCTGAAAATTTGTGATAGAATGATTACAAAAAATAATGAAACCGTTGTTTTGTAGAATTTTTATCAACAAATCGGG
>JAITXR010000186.1 GCA_031284665.1 Paludibacter sp. | reverse complement strand
ATCAACCAATTTTTGGGTATTATTAATAAAGGAAGCATCGTTCAAACAATCAGTCTGAACTTGAATTGCACTTTTTATTATTTTATTTATCATAATTTTGTAATTTAAGAATTAAAAGTCACGTTTCACAAAGTTGTTGAAGTTTATCGGCAACTTTACTTTGTAAAGTTACAATAAAATTTTTAAATTGGCAAGGTTTGCAATTATTTTTTTTGATGTGCAAGGATACAACAACAAATAATTAGTTATTTTGTTTGAGTTGCTACCAAACAATTTTATTTACGTTTTCGTTGAGTTGCTTTATTTTGTCAATTAATTCATTAAACGGCACTGACTTACCGTAAATCATTGTTCGTTGCATTATTTCGTAATCCTCTCGCCAAAAGGCAATAATACTTGCCGGTGGCACAATATTGATAGATTTTGGTACAAGTGTGGCATAATCAAAGCCATTCAAACCGATAAATACGCGGCGGTGTTCCACGATAGAGTTGTATAATTCTTTATCTGCCAATGCTTTTTCGGCAACTGTTGTCTCCATTATTTTGACTAAATCATACAAATGACGGCTCATTCGCTCTGTGCGCATTGTGTCTTGTGGTTTGGCAAATTCTTCGTGCAACAGACAAATCTTTTCCAAAAATGTACGTTCCGGCACAACAGAGTTTGCTCCAAATGCAGGATTTACGAACTGCATTCCCACAAAAACTTCATCAACGATTGAGTGTAATTTAACGATTTTCACAGGCTCACTCATTGAACGCCCGCTAACTTCAATTTTTACAATAGGTTTGATATAATCGTTGTCGTCAAAAAGGGATTGATAAACAACTTCGATAATTTCGGGGTCGGTGGTTGTAACAGGCGTGATATTGACATTTACGAAAAATAATTTCGTATCTATTCCGTTGATTTCCAACTGATTTTTTACGTCAAACTGCAATTTTTCCCTAACAAATTTACAGTTAGCACGGCGTAAATCATTTCTAATTCTTGTGTTTGTCTTTGTGAAATCGGGTTTTTCTCGATTTACTGCAATATCAATGTCTTCCGAAAACCGCTCTATCAAATTGTAACACTTGCTTAATGAGGTGCCACCCTTAAATGACAAATATTCTGCGTAAGGTAGTGAAAATAAGGCGCGTAAAACGGTAGTTACCCACCAATCTTTTTCAATAGCAACAGCAGGTAGTGCTTTACGTGCTGCCGTTTCGGTAAAAGCATTTCGCCTTGTCTGTTCGGATAGTGCTATGAACTTATCTTTGCTCATTGTTTTTGAGTTTTTCAAGTGAATATCTAATTATTTCTTTAATCCAAGCAGGTGCAATGCGCAAATCGTGTTCAAGGTACGCTATTTTTTCTTTCAGCAAAATATTTTGTATGTGTTCAATCTCGGCTTGGCTCACATTATCTTTGCCGATAATTTTCAATGCCTGTATCGCCAAACGGCTTGTTTTCCCAATAGCAGCCACATTTTTGGGAGAAGTTCTAATAAACGAAATGGTGTAATTGCCAACTTTCACTTTGCGTGCAGAGCCATCTGTAAGATAAACAATATTCATTGGCACTTGCATAGAAAGTCCCAATCTATTCAAGGCATAAGCACCTGTGGGAACGATTTTTGCCTTATCGCGCCTTGCAATGGCTTCAGCAATATCTTCTACTTTTGGTGTGATTTTGCCAATAATGTCATCAATTTGCGGACGAAAAAAAATTCCTTGAGAAACTCTATCAAGTTCACCTTTTTCGACTAAACGGTTTAGTGTCCGCCTGACCGTTTCGGCACTACCAAACGAAATAAAATTATCACTAAAAAATAGCGTACCCCTCTTGGCTTTTTTTATTTTTGTAAATATCTTATTTTCAACTGTATCAATCATGTATTTTTTATTTTATTGTCCCGAATATATTCAATATTCGGGACATATTTAGTATTGCAAAATTACAATTAATTTTCGAATTAGCAAAAAATCAGCCGAAAGTTTCGTTATAAAATGATTTATACCTCGTCCATTAACACAATAAACTTTTCAAATTCAAAGTCTTTCGGTTTATTAACGGATGTTTGAGGATAACCAATGGCACAACCTCCTAAGGTATAATCACCTTTTTTCAAATTTAGAAGATTCATAAATTGGTCATTTTTTGACATCTGTCCAACGACAGTCAGCATTTGAAACGCAATATCCGAATCAGTTGCTGTTAGCCACATATTCTCAAGAGCGTGAGCAATAGATTGATTTTCTACAGGAGGAAATCCCTTTTTTTCTGCAATAACAATAAAATACCCTGCATCTGTTAGCGCAGGAATTCCATTTTCGGAAATCATTTTTAACTTTTTCGCAAAAGTCCCCATTTTTTTTCTTAAAAATGGAAGGAAAATCAACATTCTGTTCATCATTTTTGCACTTTTTTTCACCTGTGATAGAATGATTTCCCTCGCTTTTGTCATATTTTCTGTACCTTGCTTGAAAACAAAAATCTTTCGCTTTTCCGGTGAAAGTTCTGCACCACCACACGGCGCATAGATACACGATTTTAGAATGTTCATTAAATCTTCCTCATTCGGAATTTCTTTGGAGAAATTTCTTGTTGACCGTCTGTCTTTTACAATCTGGTCTAAGTTTTTTTTACCATTGTCAATTTTGTCTGTGTTCATTTTTTAATCTCCCTTAATTTATGTTTTTATATTAAAATAACTTTTTGCAAATATTTATCTAAATATTTTTATCAATTACATATTGATTTCTGGTAGGAGAATTGCGAGAGACGAGTTCGGCGATGTATCCCGCAAGGAAAAGTTGAAAGCCTATTATCATACAAGTGAGGGCAAAATAAAAGTAGGGACTATTGGCAATAAGTGGTGCTTGAGTGCCATTGACAATATGCACGAGCTTGTCTATTCCAAGCCATATCGCAGCCAAAAA
>JAITXR010000119.1 GCA_031284665.1 Paludibacter sp. | reverse complement strand
ATAACCACTTCGGCAGCAGTCGGAATATCTGAAAGGTATATGTTTGTCATTGCTAATAAATTAATTTGCAAAAATACTATTATACATTTTATATGCAATAGCAATAAGTAATGATTTTTCGGTTTTTTTGTAATGTGTTTTGGCTACCGGAAAATAGTTAATAGTTTATAGGCGGATAGTTTATAGGCGGATAGTTCAAGTTTGCAACTTGGACTAAAAACGAGAGAACATTAACCATTGTATTTCAACCTTATTTTCACCTAATTTTCTTTACAAAACAAGCTCAGTAGCCGATAGGTTTCCCATACATAAACCTCATTACCTTATTTCTTACGTTATCCAAGTGCAACTCGCTACGGGGTTGTGGGGTGAGTGGGGCGTTTTTACCCCGAGGTTCACTCGGGGTTATGCACAGGCAACTCCTACGGAGTTAAGAGAGGCGGACGTTCATCACTTATCACTAATCGTTCATCGCTATTCTTTGTGTCTTCTTGCCTTTGTGCCGTCGTGTTCAAAAAATGTATTTGGAAATACCTTCGCAATGACGGGCGGAGGTTGCTGTACCCTGCACCGTTCACCGTGTACCCCGCATCGTCCTACACATTAACAAAATTTTAGAACAGACATCAATAAAATATAAAATACATTAAAACACGATTTTTTGTGTGTTTTTTAATTTTTCTACATCCATAAATAAAAATAATTGTGTAATTTCGCACGATTTTTTTTCAATTTCAAAATTAATAATCAAATAATAAATTTCTGTTATGAATCAATCTAAAAAAATGTTTTTGCTTTTGCTTGGCGCATTACTCACATCGGTAAGTGCGTTTGCAAGCGAGGCTGACCTTGCTATTCCTGATTTGCACGAAGGAGTTTTCCACATTTTCGGTGGAGAAGTTTCGTCGTGGAATTTCTTGTTCTGGGGCGCACTAATTATCGCCGGCACTTTGGGTTTCAGTTTATTGCTGTTCAATCAAGTAAAAAAACTGCCAGCCCATTATTCAATGTTAAAAGTAGCGAATATTATTTACACTACTTGTCGCACTTATCTTGTTCAACAAGGCAAGTTTTTACTAATGCTTTTCGGCATTGTAGCAGTAGTGTTGTGTATCTACTTTTTCGGTCTTGTGGGTCAAACCGTACCTGTTGTTCTAATGGTGCTGCTATTTTCGGTTGTGGGAATGGCTGGCTCTTACTGCGTAGCGTTATACGGCATTCGAATTAACACTTATGCCAACGCACGAACTGCTTTTGCATCACTTCGCGGTCGTCCGCTTGATGTAGTCAACATTCCGTTGAAATCAGGTATGAGCGTTGGGCTTTTCCTTATTTCGCTCGAATTAGTGATGATGGTGGGCATTTTACTTTTTGTCCCGCGCGACATTGTAGGAATTTGCTTTCTGGGCTTTGCTATTGGCGAGTCGCTTGGTGCAAGTGCTTTGCGTATTGCAGGCGGTATTTTCACTAAAATTGCTGATATTGGCTCGGATTTAATGAAAGTGGTTTTCAAAGTTGACGAAGACGACCCTCGTAATCCGGGTGTAATTGCCGATTGTACTGGCGATAATGCCGGCGACAGCGTAGGTCCAACAGCCGATGGATTTGAGACTTACGGAGTTACAGGTGTGGCTCTTATTACATTTATTACTCTGGCAGTTCCAAGCCCTGATATGCAGGCTAAACTGATAGTTTGGATTTTCGGAATGCGTTTCTTAATGGACTTTTTGTCGGGCTGCTCGTTTTTTATCAATCAAGCAATTTCGAAAAAACTTTATGGTAAAAAGAAAGAATTTGACTTTGAGGCACCACTTATGCGATTAATAGTAATTGCCGCAGTACTTTGTATTTCAGCAAGTTTCTTTATGAGTCATTTGTTACTTGGCGATTTAGCCGATACTACACTTTGGTGGAAATTAGCAGCAATTATTTCGTGCGGAACGCTCGCGGCACTTTTGATACCGGAATTTACAAAATATTTCACCTCTTCAAAATCGAAACACGTTAAAGAAATCGTTACAGCCTCGCGCGAAGGCGGTCCTTCGCTAAACATTTTGTCGGGCATTGTTGCCGGTTATTTCGGCGCATTCTGGACAGGTCTGTTGATTGTAGGCTTAATGACAATCGCTTATCTTACAGCAAGCACAGGCTTGGGAGTAGGATTAATTGAGCCGGGAGTTTCGATTTTTGGCGCACATTCAGCCATCTTTGCTTTCGGACTTGTGGCTTTCGGCTTCCTTTGTATGGGACCGGTAACAATCGCTGTAGATAGTTATGGACCTGTAACGGATAATGCACAATCGGTTTTTGAACTTTCGCAAATTGAAAAAATCGAAGGAATTGAAAAAGAAATTGAAAAAGATTTTGGTTTCAAACCCGATTTTAAACATGGCAAACATTATTTAGAGGCAAACGACTCGGCAGGAAATACTTTCAAAGCAACCGCCAAACCGGTACTTATCGGAACAGCCGTTGTCGGCTCTACCATAATGATTTTTTCTATCATTCTACTGCTCGAAAAAGTTGGGTTGTTAAGTCTTTCGCTCACCGACGCACCTGTAATTTTAGGATTAATTTGCGGAGGCGCAGTAATTTTCTGGTTTAGTGGCGCATCAATGCAAGCAGTTACTACGGGCGCATATCGTACTGTGGAATTTATCAAAAAAACGTTTAATATGAATAAAACCGAGGCGGATATCGAAGATTCCAAAGCGGTGGTAAAAATCTGTACACAATATGCTCAAAAAGGTATGTGGAATATCTTTATCGCACTTATTTCGTTGACATTGGCATTTGCGTTTTTTGACCCTAATTTCTTTGTTGCCTACCTTATTTCGATAGCAGTATTTGGCTTATTTCAAGCAATTTATATGGCTGATGCCGGAGGAAGTTGGGACAATGCCAAAAAAATTGTTGAAGTTGATTTGAAGGAAAAGAACACACCGCTCCACGAGGCAGCCGTTATTGGCGACACCGTTGGCGACCCGTTCAAAGACACTTCGTCGGTTTCGTTGAATCCGATTATCAAATTTTCGACTTTGTTTGGCTTACTTGCAACCGAAATTTGTATCGAAATGAAAGCCGGTGCAGGCACGGATTACTCCACATATATTGCTATTCCTTTCCTTGCAGTCGGTTTGTATTTTGTTTGGCGGTCGTTCTACAAAATGAGAATACCGCTTAAATCCTAATA
>JAITXR010000062.1 GCA_031284665.1 Paludibacter sp. | reverse complement strand
ACGATAACTATTAAGGTGTCAGATTCTGATTTGCAAGTGCCTTTTGCCTTTACTCCGAATGGCGATGGGAAAAACGACGAATTTCGCGTTGCATATCGCTCGCTTGCTACTTTCAAATGTTGGATTTTTAATCGCTGGGGCAAACAAATTTATTTTTGGACTGACCCTCAAAAAGGTTGGGATGGCAATATCGGTCGCCGTCCGGCAAGCACGGGAGGATATATGTACGTAATCGAGGCGGTAGGAACCGATGGGAAGAAATTTAAGAAAAAAGGAATTGTAAATTTGCTGAGAGGGAAAGAGTAAAAATAGTGATTAACGATTAGTGATTAGTGATTAACTTACAAATTAGGTAACTACTCAAACTTTTCAAACATTCAAACCTCTCAAACTTTTTAAGTGATTAACGATTAGTGATGAGTGATGAACGTCTGCAATGCGTCAACTACGGAGAGTAGTTGACTGTGAATAACCCCGAGTGAAACTCGTGGTAAAAGCGAGATACCACCCCAACCCCATATTTTAAAAGAAAATGTATTATTATTAAAAGAAAAGTATTTATATTTGTTGCATAATTCGTAATTTACTAAAATGACACCAAAAAAATATCTTCATCCGCATTATTGGCGCGATTATTTTAATATCACACTCGGGCTTGTACTCTACGCTTTAGGGCTTATTGCATTTGTAAAACCGGCAGGTGTTGTAACCGGTGGGCTTGCCGGCGTTGCTTTGCTTGTGGAATACGGCACTAATGGCACAATCCCACTGCAATACACTTATTTTGCGGTCAATTTAGTACTGCTGCTTGTGGCATTGAAAATCATAGGCGTAAAATTTCTGATAAAAACCATTTACGGCGTCGTAGTGCTTACCCTTTTGATTTCGCTTTTTCAGACCATAATCACCAAACCGATAGTGGCGGGCGAGCCGTTGATGTCGGCACTTATTGGCGGCTTATTTTGCGGTGCGGGAGTAGGTTTGGTTTTCAATTCAAACGGCAGCACGGGCGGCACCGACATTGTAGTTGCAGTAATAAATAAATACCGTAACATTGCTTTTGGGCGCGCAATGATGTTTATTGATTTTGCGATAATTTCGAGTTCGTTTTTTGTGATGCACGACGCCATTAAAGTTGTTCACGGACTTATTGTGATGGGAATAATGACTTATACTGTTGATATGGTGATAAATGGAGTACGGCAATCGGTGCAGTTTATGATTTTTTCGGACAAATACGCCATTATTGCTGATGCTATCAATCACGAACTTCGGCGAGGCTGCACAGTGCTCGATGGCACAGGCTGGTACTCCAAAGAGCCAAAAAAAGTAATAGTCCTATTGGCTCGCAATACTGAGGCAGCGCAAATTTTCAGAATGATACGCGCCATCGACGAAAAAGCATTTATCTCGCAAAGCGTAGTGCGCGGCGTATGGGGGCAAGGCTTTGACCCGATAAATCCGTTAAAGAATAAGCCACAAAGAGCAAAGACAGTGGATAGTTGAGTGTGGCAAATGGTGTACGCTATACGGTAAAACGGTGCACGAAAATACTCCTAATTTGTAAGCTCAGATAGCTATCGGGACACTATCATTATTTTCAACTCTTTTTATTTAAAAAATTTTTATCCTTACGCGCATTGACGGACTGAGGCTACTGTTGCCTATTCTGTGTACCTTGCACCGTTAATCGTTATTTCTTCAATTCTCCACTCTTTTTACATAAATCTGCCCTGTTTCGTATCGCAGCACTTTTACAGGCGTACCTTTTTCGATAAAACCATCTTCCGAAAAAGCATCGTACACCTCGTCGTCGATTTGCACTTTCCCCGACAAACGTAATACGGTATATGCAACGCCTGTTTTGCCTACAACATTTGCAGTTTCCATCGGCACTCCGACATATCCATCACTTGTTTCGAGCGATTTTGTGAGAGCAATTTTGCGGAAAATACCTTTTGAGCCAATTTTACTGCTCAGATACAAAATTAATGCAAACCCCACCGTTAGTCCGCCAATAACGGTAAATGATGCTTTGGCGGCATCGTTTCCATTTACCGCTTTGAAATCAAAATTCACATTGCCGAGCAAACTCAATGTCAATCCACCAATTACAAGTATAATGCCCGAAACCCCCGTGATGCCAAAACCGGGGACTACAAATATCTCGAGCGCAATCAATCCAAGCCCGATTATAAAAATTAATATCTCCCAATTTGCCGCCAAACCATCCATATATAAAGGCGCAAAATACAGTACAGCAGCACTTATTGCCAGCACAAGCGGAAAACCAATGCCCGGCGTTTGAAGTTCAAAATATATACCTCCGATTATTAGCATAATAAGCAAGGCTTGAATAAGCGAACTGCTCAAAAAACCTTTGAGATTAAGCCAAGTCGTGGGCTTAAATTGCTCGATAGAATAATCGCTGATTTGTAAATGTTTTTCAATAATTTCGGTAATATTCTCTGCGATACCTTCGCAATAATGAAATTTCACAGCCTCCAAAGCAGTGAAAGTCAGCGTTTTTCCTGAATCGCTCACACCCGGCACCACTATCCGGTCGTCAACCATTGCCTCTGCGATATGAGGGTCGCGAAACCAAGCGAAAGTTGTATCTTTACCGCTTACAATTGTATCCTGCCCGTGCGCTTCGGCAGTTGAGCGCATTGTAGAGCGCATATACGACTGATATTTATCCGGCATTGCCTCGCCCGTTTGCCCCACAACAGTCGCAGCACCGATATTTCCGCCCGGGCGCATATAAATTTTATCGCAAGCAATCGAAATCAACGCACCTGCCGACGCTGCATTATTGTCAATAAAAGCAATAACAGGGATTGGGCAATTCAAAATTTTTGTGCGGATACTGTCGGCATACACCACCTCGCCACCATAAGTGTTGATGTGCAGAATAATTATATCCGAGTTATTTTTCTCGGCTGCATTGATACCGGATTGCACATAGAGCCAAGTTGTGGTGCCAATATCTTTGTTAATATCGATGGTATATATCCTTGTTGTCGCTGCATTAATGTTAATAATAAAAAAAGATGCAAGCAGAAAAGTTAAAATAGTGTAAGACTTTTGCATTGTTAAATATATTTTTTTCAAATATACAAAATAATTAAAAAAAACTTAGTATTTTTGTTTAAAGTTTTTGCAAAAAAATAATTCGATGGAAAAAATCTCGTTGGAAAAAGAATTAGTAACGCTACAAAGTGATATGCGAAATTATGCTTTATCGCTTACTTTCGACGTACATACTGCCGAAGACCTTTTGCAAGATACTGCGTTGAAAGTTCTGGATAATCAGGACAAATATGTCGAAGATTCAAATTTTAAAGGCTGGGTAATGACTATAATGAAAAATACTTTTATTAATAATTATAGAAAAGCAATTCGTACTCAGACAGTTGTAGATAGTTCCATAGATTTGGCAAACCTTGATATTTCGCATAATACCGTTTATGGCAACCCCGAAAGCAGTTCGCATGTAAGTGAAATTGTAAAAGCGGTATATGAATTTTCCGACGATTTACGAATTCCATTAATAATGCGTATTCACGGATATAAATTTGAGGAAATTGCAAAACAATTAATGCTTCCGGTTGGAACTGTTAAAAGCCGTATTTTCCTTGCACGTAAACGTTTACAAGAAAAATTTAAAGATTACAAATAAATAAATTCCTATGAAATACACATTTTTACTCACAGTATCGGCAATTTTTTTTGCCACACAATTGATGGCACAAAACCAGTTTCCCGCCTTTCCGCCCGACGATGTATCAGCCAAAACGGATTACGAACAAATGCTTTGGCAAATGAACATTGTTTTACCTGAATTACCACTGCCAATGGATGACAAAAATCTACCGGTAGGAGCAACACTTGCCGATTCAACAAAACCGAACGGAAATGTAATGTATAAAGGAATGAGAATTATACGCTCGCCGTGGGGTTTATGGACAAACTACGATGATTATTCCACAGGTCTGTTTCCTGCTGCCGACTCAAACCTCGTGTGGCATTACGAGCCGATTTCGCTACTGAAAATGCACAATGGCAAGAATGTGAAAAATGCAAAGGAATGGCAGACAAAACGCCGACCGGAAATTGCCCACGATGTGCAGCAGTATCTTTATGGATTTCAGCCTGTTACGAAAATGCCGGCGGTGAATTTTAAGGTTAAAAAAAATGATACTCTTGATAATTGTTTACAATACGAAATTACGGGCGATATAGACGTGTCGCAATATCCGCAAGTGCGCAATAAGCCTGTAATAAAGGCAACTTTGCGAGTTCCGAAAAGCGATAAGCCGGTGCCGGTAATGATAATTTTCGGCTGGGGAAATCCACTCGACCGTTATTGGGAAATTATGTCGAAACAAGGTTGGGGAGTTTGCATTTTCAGCCCGAACGCCATACAGCCCGATAATGGCGCAGGACTGACTTCGTACCTGCTTGGACTTGTAAACAAAGGAAATTGGCGCAAACCTACCGACTGGGGAAGTATTGGAGCGTGGAGTTGGGGAATTAGTCGGCTGATTGACTGCTTTGAAACAATCGACGGCGTAAACTCAAAGGCTATCGGCTTGATGGGACATTCGCGTTATGGCAAGGCAACGCTTTTTACCGCAGCATTTGAGCCGCGTATTGCAATTGCTTTTCCGAGCGATGCCGGAAGTTTAGGAACAAAAACAAATCGGCGGCATTGGGGGCAAGATGTTGAAATATCGGCATCTGCAAGCGAATATCATTGGCTCGCAGGAGCATTTATGCAGTGGTGCGGCGAAGAAATTCCGGGGCAATACCTGCCACGAAAAGTAGGAAAAATGCCGGTAGATGCACATTCGTTGCTTGCACTTTGCGCTCCTCGTCCGGTTTTCCTTAACGGTGGCGACGACAGTAAGTGGATTGACCCTTACGGAGTATATTTAACAGGAAAAAATGCATCGCCGGCTTACGAATTGCTTGGCGTTCGCGGATTGATAATGAACGACCCTAAACCCATAATCGACAAAGCGTATATTGACGGCACAATTGCCTACCGATGCCATACCGGCGGACATACCGACTTACCCGATTGGGATGCATTTTTTGAATTTGCAAAGAAGTTTATAAAAAATTAAAAATTACGAATTACGAATTACGGTGCAGGGTACACGGAAACGTTACTAATTAGCAGTTATCAATACTTAATTATTTTTCTTATAATCCACAATGAAACAATTTTTCAGAATAACAAGTATTATTATGTTTTTTTGTTGCACAACAATAATGTGCCGCAATGCGCCTAATGCGAATGATGTCGTTAATACTAATAATGCGCCGATTGAAATTATTTCTGAAAAAATAGATACAATCGAATTTGTTAATTTTTGGCTAAATTTCAAACAAAATATTCTTCCGGAAAATATATCATCGGTATTATCAGATACTTTGATTATAGTTCATCCTGCATTGTCTCATGGAAATTTATCTAAATTAGATAAAGAAAAATTCATTGCTGAACACTACATTTTCTTTTCACCTTTCTTGGAAATATTACAGAAATATGACATTGCTAAAGATTTAGGGGAAAATATTAATAATACTGAAAATGAAAAATATAGAATAAACACATATTTTGCAGTTTACATCAACTCTCAACAAATTGATATTAAAGAATCTACCGAAATAATTTTTGGCGATGAAAATGGGAAAACAGTTCTTGGCTTTGTTAAACTTCGCAATAAAATAAAATTATGTTATATTTCTTATTTTGCAATATCTGTGTCCGGGTAATACTGTGCTTGCATTATTCAAATTAGTATTTTCAGTTTATAGGTATTTTCGGCAAGTGGAAGTTACAGCCAAGCGATGGCTTTTCCTCTCGTTGCAAGTGAAACACTCCATATCATACAAAAAAAGCCTGTCGAAAATATACGACAGACTTTTTTTTATGATTCTATAATGATATTAGGATTTAAGCGGTATTCTCATTTTGTAGAACGACCGCCAAACAAAATACAAACCGACTGCAAGGAAAGGAATAGCAATATATGTGGAGTAATCCGTGCCTGCACCGGCTTTCAT
>JAITXR010000011.1 GCA_031284665.1 Paludibacter sp. | reverse complement strand
AAACCTGTTACGTTTATAAATCGCTTTGCCGCTTGGTTTACCAAGAATGACGTAAATATAAAACAATATCTTTCTGCCTTTTCTGCCTTCTTGTTTATTTATTAAGCGCAAGCGCTCTTTTATATGAACAGAAAGACAAGAAGACACGACGAAATACAATGCATTGATTTTTAACGAATTATAAAAATACGTCAGTAAATTTAATTAGGAGTTTTTTCAATTTCTACATTGTCTAAATTCCTTAATTTCTAAATTTGACATTACGGAACACAAACTAAACAATAATGAAATTACGTCATCGACATACACTGCCCACTTTGCTCATTGCGCTTTGCACACTGGGTTTTGTGGCTTGCGACATAATCCCTGCCGATGGGCGCATTGAAGAAATGGAAGAGATAATTCCGCAAAAAAAAGTTTTGTTGCTGGATTTTACTGACCAAGATTGTATTAATTGTTTGCAAGCCGCCGCCGAACTCGAAAAGTTGAAAGGATATTATGGTGATGATTTGATTCCGGTTAGCATTCATGCGTCATTACGTCGATTCCCGTTGCGCACATTGGAAGGCAATGAGTACGAAGCGCATTTTTTGGGCGCTGACCCGGTGCATCCTACCGGAGTAATTGATGGATTAGCCACAACTTTTAATTTTATCCAATGGGGAGGATTGATTTTAGAACGATTTAATAAAGCATCATCGCTCGATATTGATTTGTATGCCGATTGCGATAATGTAAGTCGCACATTGACAGTTCGTTCCGATATAACAGGATTGCGAAATATTGATAAGGCTAAATTATTACTTTGGATTATAGAAGATAAAGTGATAGATTTTCAACTTATTTCGACAGGCGTTTATGATTATGAATATTTGCATCGACATGTTTTTCGCTCATCCGTAAACGGCACTTGGGGCGAAGAGTTTTCTATTAAAAACGAAGAAAAAAAACAGTTGACATATAACTATACATTAAATGAAAGTTGGAAAAGTGAAAATATATCAATTATTGCTTTTGTATATAATCCTGACAGCAACGAAGTGTTTGATGTTGCCGAAATTAATTTAAACAACGAATAAACCATAAACAAGAAAAATATACAACTATGAAAAAAATAATTACTTTATGCAGTTTGCTGATATTGTCTGTTTCGGCAATATATGCGCAATCTTTCGCTTTTTTCAGAGGCGAAACGCAACTGCCGAGCGGTGCTGAAATTACAGTAAATGCAGTAACCACCACTCCTATTCCGGGGGAATTGGAAATTCCGGCAAATTTAAGTGCTAAAAACTTAACAAATAGCACTTTGGATGTGCGTATGCGCCAAACAATTACTTCTCACACAGGTGCAGGCGATAACCTGATTAATTGGTGTTTCAATGTTTGCAGCAATGTTCCAATCACAACAACAACATTAGACAGAACAAGTTCCATTGCTGCCAATAGTTTTGAAGAAAATTTTCACACCAACTTGATAGTATATCCGGGCGAATTTGCCACAGTAACAGCACGTTATGATGTTTTTCCGCAAGGAAGTTTAGATTCATATTCTATTATTGTACATTTTGTTTACAATCAAGATTCTCCTACTACCGTTGGAAATATTAGCACAAGCGATAAATTCAATATGTTGCAAAATGATGGGACTGTGAGTTTTATTTATGCTATTGACCGCAATATGCTTTTAGAAATTTTTGACCTTACCGGTAAAAAAACAGCACAATATCAACTATTATCTAATGAACGCAAATTCATATTACCCAAACGTTTGACCAAAGGCATATATATATATGCTGTTCGGAACGGAAACTCTACGGTAACAGTTCGCAAGTTTACTATTCAATAATTTTTTAACAATAAAACATTTAAATTTATGAAACAAATTTTACCTATTTTCATTATGTTTTTTCTTTTGCTTGGAAATGCCAATGCACAAGAATTTGTATTATCACCCAATCCGTTACCTCTTCAAAACGGACAACAACGCACGCCAACTGCTATTAATGGACAGGCATATATCAGTTATTCTGCAGATGCCACCGGAGCATTAGGACTTTCGAGCGGCAGTAGTATTGTAAAAGTTGGTGCTTTGTATCCTGCATCGATGCTTACTGCTTATGTTGGGAAATCTATTACAAAAATTCGTGTAGCCATAGGAACCTTCCCGAACAACCCTGATGCCAAAGTGTTTTTGGCAAATTCGCTTGGAGGAACAGAAATTGTGTTGCAATCTGTAACGTTCACAGCAAATGCATGGAACGAATTTACCTTGTCAACTCCTTATACTATTCCGGCAAATACCGATGTTTTTATTGGTTATCAACTTACTACAAGTCAAGGATATTACCCTCTATATTACGATGAATCAAGCACTCCAAATGCGCAAGGAGTTTATATAAAGAATGGTAGCACCGCATGGAGTTCACTTTATACAAATGGCTACTACAATTGGTCTATAGGAGCAATTGTAGATGGAGTGCCTGATGTGTCTGAAATTAGTTTGGATGCGTTGTCGTATTATCCGATAATAGCTGCGGATTCGTCAATAGTTATTTCCGGCTTAGTTAAAAATAAAGGCTCTGTCAATATTGATTATTATGAAGTGGAATATCAAATCGGAAGTGGAACAGCCATAACCAGCACAATTACCAATGCAGATTTATCTTTTGGACTATCCGATTATTTTACTCTCACTATTCCGCAACATGGAATTGCAGAATTGGCTACTTTCCAAATAAAAGTAAAAAATCCGAATCACATAGCCGATAACGAAACCGACAATGTAAAATCAGGAGAAATTATTTTCTACGACAAATCAAACAACACGCATCAACGCACAGTATTGTTGGAACATTTTACAACAGCCCAATGCTCTAATTGTCCGTGGGCGCATCAAATGTGGAACACGGTTTTAGCAACTCGCCCAAATGTGGCTTATGTATCACATCATGTTGGTTATTACACCGATGACTTTACAATTACTGAAAGCAATCAGTATATGGCATTTTATAACGATGGAGGTAGCACTTATGCTCCGGCTTCAATGCTTGACCGCACACAATTAACCGATGACCCCGGTCCTATATTTTTGCCAAGTCCGCAAGCATTGGTTGAATCTGTAGTTGACCATCAGTTGGCTTTACCACCTTTTGTAACTATTGATGCAGCTGTTAATTATAATAGCAGTAACAAAACTTATACTATTTCAGCCACTACATCAAAAATACAAGGAATGCCGTTGTTGAGCGACACACGCCTCACCGTTTATCTTACCGAAGATGGTTTGATAGGAAGACAAGTGTTATCAACAGGACAATATGATAACAACTATGTACACAACCATGTAATTCGCCGTGTTGTATCTTCGGTATGGGGCGATGTTGTTACGTTCGAGACAGACGGTACATTTACAAAACAATATACCGGTACTTTACCTGCAACATGGAATGCAAGCAAAGTGAAAGTTATTGCTTTCGTTTCCAATTATAATTCGAGTGTAAACAAACGCTATGTTTACAATACCAAATCAGTAGTTTTGGGCGATCCAAATTCTGTCGAAAACATTACAAAAAATGCTGATATTCAAACTCGTGTGGAAAACAAAAGCATTTTTATAAATGAAAATTTTGAAAATGCACAACTTTTCGATATTACAGGCAGAAAAATTGCA
>JAITXR010000293.1 GCA_031284665.1 Paludibacter sp. | reverse complement strand
CCTTGTAGCGTTTACCTCGTACCTTTTTTCATTTGATTTATGCCAGCAACGATTTTACTTTTTCGGAAATCAGTCGTCCTTCGGCTTTGCCTGCTAATTGCTTGGATGCCACGCCCATTACTTTTCCCAAATCCTGCAATGTTTTTGCGCCGATTTGTTCTATAATTGCGCGTATTTGTAGCGTTAGTTCTTCGTCGCTCATTTGTGCAGGAAGATATTTTTCGATTACTGCGCTTTCGGCAAGTTCATTGTCAGCCAAATCTTGCCTGTTTTGTTCCGAAAAAATTTGGGCTGATTCTTTGCGTTGTTTTACCATTTTTTGCAGAATTTTCACCGCCTGTTCGTCGTGCAAAGTTCCGTCGCCACCTTTTGCGGTGCGTGCTTCGAGAAATTCTTTTTTAATGCCGCGCAATGCTTCGAGTGCTACTTTTTCACGGGCGAGCATTGCAGTTTTAATATCGGCACTAATTTGTTCAAAAAGTTTTTCCATAATGTTTTGAGTTTTAATATAATTGTGAATTTAAGTTGCAAAAATAGCCATTTTTTTTCAATTATAGACAATAAATAATGATTAATGGTCAATTTTCCCCTAATTTACCTTCAACCACACAGAGCCTTTTTGCAAACCATAAACCCATTGTGCTTGCGATTGCGGTCCTATTAAGTCGGTGGCATTTACTTTGTTACGCACCGCCGGAATTACTTTTAGAATGGCAATGCCTGTTTCGGGCAAAGTATAAAGCAACAAATCGCGCCCATCGCGTGGTGTGTAAACGCCGAGGTACGAATCCGCCGTGCCGTTGCCAAGCCAAATATCCCCTTCGGTAGTTTTTAATGTTAACCAACGCCAATCGGCAAAATAACCCTTAAATTCCGGATAAATAAAAGTTTCGGCTGGCAGCGGGTCGTTATAGTCAACATTCCAAATGCCAAATTGAGTTCCGTGAATGCGATTTTGCCAAACTCTGTACGAGCCTTTGCCCAACCAAGTTTTTGAAACTACTTGATTTTCAGGATAATCAAAACAAACTCCCAGCAGTTCGGTCGTGCCGTTAAACTCATATTGATAGTCGAGCCGAATGTTTCCGCCGGCATCAATTACCCAATGTGTGCTGCGCATATCGCCGGTGTATGTGGCATCAATTATTACGCTGTCGGTCAGTTGTTTACAGGCAAAGGAAATCAGGTTTTCCTGTCCCGAAATATCAAAGTAAATACGTTCTTTGCTGCGCGATTCTTTGTCGTCGTGATTATAAAAAACATCTTTTGAGCGGTCGCCACGACGGGCTGCAATAAAACGAGGTCCGTTGCCAAACGAAATTTTATTTCCATCCTTTTCTACGCCGGCAAGTCGCCCTGTTATTTTGCTGAAAATAAATTTGTTATTTCCGCTTGTAACTTCAAATTGTTGCTCGGTTTCATTTACGGCAAGTTTTGATTTTTTCGGTGATAAATCGAAAAATTTATCTGTTGTTTTCCAAGTCCAATCCCAAATCCAAAGGCTGTTTCCTTGCGGGTCGAGCACTTCGAGATACAGCGCATCGGCATTTTTCCAATCGCTTGGCAAGTCAATTTTAATTTTTCCTGCGGAATGAGGAGGAAGTGTAACATTCTTTATTTCAGCAGTTTTTAATTTTGTTTCTTTTGCATTGGCGAATGATTTTAATGTCCAAACAAAGCGACAATCCGATAAATTTGTAAAATCATAACGATTTTCGACGGTCAAAGTTCCATCAAATGTTTCGTCAATTTTTTCGGTCAATATCTGCACCGGACTCCAAATTTGTTTGATAGTAAAGTAACTGCCTTCTTTTTCGTGATGCGGTCCCACAATTCCGTCAGCAGCGTAATTTCCCACATTGTCAATTTTTCCGTTAAGGTCGGTGCGCAACACACCTTCGTCAGCCAAAACCCAGAGAAAAGCCCCTGCACTGCGAGGATGTCGGCGATAAATTTCCCAATAATCCCACAGCCCTGCGCCGTGTCCGCCATCGTACATTCCGTGTAGAATTTCGGTTGGCATCCAGATTTCAGGTTGGCGCATATATTCCAAACTTTCGCCATAAGAGCGATAATGCATTGTTTCAAACCCGCCAAAATTTTTCTGCGGATGCAACACCGGACGTTTCTGAATATCGTATTTTGGAAATTCGCTGTCGAGGTCAAAATTATGCCCACCTTCGTTACCATTACTCCACCAGATTATTGATGGATGATTTACATCGCGTTTCACCATTTCGCCAACAAGCTTTACCCCAACTGCCGTGTCGTATTTTCCGTGCCACCCGCCAAGTTCGTCCATTACATACAAACCAAGTTCGTCGCAGGCATCCAAAAAATCAACATCTGGAGGATAATGCGATAGGCGTACAGCGTTCATATTCATTGATTTCATTAATTTAACGTCGTCGTAATTTGCTGTGCGATTAAGCGTTCTGCCACTTTCGGGGCGAAAACTGTGGCGATTTACACCGCGAACAAGCATTTTCTGACCGTTAATATATAATCCGTCGCCTTGACGAACTTCTATTGTGCGAAAACCAAAACGCTCAGTTACAATATGTTGTGTTTCGCCTTTTTCGTTTTGTAGTGTAAATTTCACAAAATAAAGATTTGGAGTTTCGGCAGTCCAAGTTTGAATATTTTGTAATTGAGTACGGACAGCAATTTTATCCGAGCCTGAGGGAACAGGAATTTCGAGTGCTTTGCCAATCGTTTTTTTGTTTTTATCCATAAAAGTTACGGCAATGCTTTGTTTTGTTGCAGCAGCCTCTCCAAGAAAAACATCTGCTTGAAAACTACCATCGGCTAATGCGTTAATTGTCGTTCTTTCAATGTTTTGCGGTGGAAGTGCAATTAAATATACCGGACGAAAAATTCCTCCAAAGTTCCAATAATCGGCACGCCGCTCGGCTAAATTAACACTTGCATTTGCCGATTCCTTGCTGACGTTAACTTCGAGTATATTTTCCTTTTTACCGGTAAAAACGCGGTCGGTAATATCGCTTTCGAAACGATAAAATGCACCTTGATGCAGTTTTACGCATTGTCGCCCATTAATATTTACCGAACAATCGGTCATAACGCCTTCGAAAACTATTTTGATAATTTTCCCGTTCCATTCCTGTGGCACTAAAAAGCGATATTTATACAAGCCTCGTTCTTTTGCAATCCCCGGAGGGTCGGCTTTTCCGTAAAACGGCATTCCGTATTGGTATGTGCCAAAACCTTGCAACTCCCAGCACGACGGCACATTGATGGTAGTCCACACGCCGGAGCCGCGCCCTTCGGTGCAAAAAAAGTCCCATTTTACAGCGTCATCGGAGCCACGCCCCGAAAGATATTGAGTTTGAGTTTCCTGCGCTGAAATGTTTAATAAAGTGAATAGAAAAATGATAGAAAAATAAAATTTGTGTTTCATGGCGATTAATTGAGTTTTTAAAGGCAAATATATAATTTTTTTGCTACTTATTCAAAAAAAAATACATTTTTGAAGGATTATAACCACAAACCACACTAAGTAATGTAAAATGTAAAATGTAAAGTGTAAAATGTTCCCGATAACTATCGGGTGTAAAATGGCGCAACATTCAATTTTTTCAGTTATTTATAAAAGATGTAACATAACATTATTTTATTCTCATTACTTAACAACACTAACGAAGGAAAAAAATAGTCGTGATAAAATACTACTGAACGAATTTTTTCTGCTTAATTCCTACATTTCTTAATTTCTTAATTTCTTAATTTCTTAATTGACATATTAGCACATTAGCAAATTGGCACATTGTTTATTGTTTATTGCCTAATTTTTTCACTATCCCCAAATTCACAAGCGCAAATATTGATGTTGCGATAAATACGGCAGGAAATCCAAGCATCCCCGAAACCGATGAGCCAACTAATGGACCAAGAACATTGCCCGACGATTGTGCTGTTTGGTTATAACTGAATATTCTGCCTGTACATTCGTCGGGCGAATTTTTCGACAGCAACGCCTGTACCGACGGCAACAAAGCAGCATCCGCAATTCCTACAAAAAATCGCAAAATGGCGAGTTGCCAAATTTGTGTAGCAAAAGCCATTGGCACATATACAAGTATTGAAAAACACAGTCCGGCAATCAGTATTTTCTGATTTCCTATTCTATCGCCCAGCCTGCCGAACAGCGGTGCTGCCACAAGTGCCGACAATCCGGGCAAGGCTGCAATAACTCCTGTTGTAATCGCAATATTGCCCTCATGATTCATAATTTGCTTGACAAACAGCGTAAGAATAGGATTTATCGAAGTGTTTGTTGTTTGAATAATCATCGTGGTGAGCAGCATTGCAACTATTATTCTCGGATTTTTCAGTTGACGAAAAAAACTAAAATGTTTATCTTTTTCCGCCTGCACCACTTGTGGCACAAAAACTTCCCTCACTTGTGTTAATGATAACAAAAACACCAAAAACAGCACTGTTCCTGAGATAAAAAATGCCGGACGATAACCAAAAAATTCAGCCACAACTCCTCCCAATAAAGGACCAATCAATGTGCCGGCAACACTTCCTGTGCTCAAAGTACCAAGCACTTGACCTGCCTTGTCCTTTGGTGCAGCCACTGCCATTAATGCTATTGCGTTGCTTTTGAAACCCGAAAGAAGACCTAAAATTAACCTCAACACAAGCAGTTGATACACATTAACAGCAAAACCGGTAAGGAATATCACAATCCCCATTCCCAGCGAGGCGCGAAGTAACATAGGCTTACGCCCGTAACGGTCGGCAAGCCTGCCCCACCAAGGCGACACAACTGCCATTGCTAAAAACGTAACGGAAAATACCGCTCCACTCCAAAATGTCAGTTGAACTGTTGTAAAATCACCAAGTTCGTTGATATACAGCGGAATAAACGGAATTATCATACTGAATGTGGCTCCGTTCATAAAAGTCCCAAACCACAATACATATAGATTTCTTCGCCAATTTACATTATCCATTGCAAGAAGTTTGAAGAGTTTGAGCAGTTTGAATGGTTTGAGTAGTTCATAAAGTTATAAAGTTCATAAAGTTAGGATTGCGGTTGTGTTTCCCGCACCGTGTACCGTTTCCGTGTACCATTTTACCGTAATTTCTTCATTCCTAAATTTCTTAATTTCTTAATTGCCACATTGGCACATTAATCACTGTCTTTTCACTCGCCCGTTTACTTTCTCATTAAATCGCCCGCCAATTTTATTCCCAAATCGTGAGGAACGAGTTTTAAGGCAAAAACAGTTATTTTATTTCCCCAGCCGGGTATTACATTTCGTTTGCCTTTGAGCATTGCTTTGTATGCCGTTTGTGCCACATTTACAGGCGATGGTAAGGTTTTGCCTTTGAGCATTGGCGATTGGTCGAACGACGAAACAGCCATAAAATTGCTTTGAGTCGGACCCGGACTTACTGCCGTAACTGTTACGCCCGAGTTCAGTGTTTCGTAACGAATAGCCTCGCTAAAACTGAGCACATACGCTTTTGCTGCACAATACACCGCCATAAACGCTCCGGGAGTAAAAGCGGCAATGGAGGCAACATTTAGAATTTTCCCGTTTCCACGCTCAAGCATTTGATTTACAAACAAATGAGTAAGTTGGGTTAATGCCCTTACATCCAAATCCAACATTCCGGTTATTTTTTCGTAATCGGTTTCGGCAAAAGGGGAATTAATACCAAATCCGGCATTATTAATCAGATAATCGACTGATATTTTCGCTGAATTTACTTCGGCAAATACTTCCTGAGCAGCATTTGTTTGTTGCAAGTCTTTGACAATTATATGACAAGCGATGCCGTATTTTTCCTGAAATTCGGCACTTATTTGCTTAAGTTTTTCTTCGCTGCGAGCCACCAACACAAGGTTGCCCGACGTTGCGGCGTGAATTTTTGCCAATTCGTAGCCAATTCCACTTGTTGCACCGGTGATAAGTGCTGTTTTTGCTGCTTTATTCATAGTTGTAAAATTCAAAATGGATAATATTCAAATCCTTTATCTGTTTTTGTAATTTTGCCCATTCCCGGAAATGCAATGTGCATACCGGCAATCGGAATTTCCTCTGTTGTTACATATTTAAGAATATTCAAACGGCTTTTGACTGCTTCGGCAGGATTAACATCATAAGTTACAGCCACTTGTGGATATGGTATTTGAATTGCCATTGCGTGAGCAAGGTCGCCCCAGACAAGCAATTTATGATTGTCCGATTCAATTAAAAAAGCGGTATGCCCGGGTGTATGTCCGTATGCGGCAATAGGAATAATGCCATCGAATAATTTATTTGTAATTTTCCCGATTTGATTGTTTGCAAAAGTTTTGAGTTTATCGGCGTAAGCATCAACAATATTTTTGAAATTCGCATTTCCACTACTCAACCAATAATTATACTCCGGCTCCGAAAAATAGACAGTAGCATTTGGGAAAGCCACTTGCCCGTTTTTTAGCAGCCCGCCGATATGGTCGCCATGAGCATGAGTAATCAGCACAATATCAATTTGCGAGGCATCCACTCCGCACTCTTGCAGATTGGCAAATAAATTTCGACCAAAACCGGTATCAATAAGAATATTTTTATCGCCTGTTTGTAGCAGAAAAGCATTTACAGCATTGGGGAAACTGCCATTGGTAGCGGTTTTTTGTATCATTTCGGGGGTAGCATCGAGCAAAATTGATGCGTTAGCCTGCTGCTGACCTTCGCTAAGCAGGAAGACTTTAAATTTGCCGACAGTTGTTTCAAAAACATTTGCCGACAATAAATTCAAATTAATCGTAATAGCCATTAGTAATAGTAAAAAGTATCGTTTCATTTCAGTTCAGTTTATAGTTTTTGCTGTGTAATTGCAAAGATAATATTTTTTTCCGGCTGAAATGTGATTTAAGTAATGTAAAATGTATAATGTAAAATGTAAAATGGCACAAGATGCAATCTTTCAATCATTTACAAAACATGTAATGTAACATTATTTTATTCTCATTACTTATTTACTAATTCTTATTAATAATGCCAAATAATTCGTCGAAATATTCCGAATTTTCGTTGATAATGTCAAGTGCTTTTTTTGCGGTGTTTTGTTCTGCGTTTTTTTTGCTCGACCCCTCGGCTCGGCAAATAACTTTATCATTAATGCTTAATTCGGTAATAAACTGATGCTGATTTCCGCCTATCGTTTTGTCGGACAGTACTTCAAAATTGGATTTAACTTTATTGTGCTGACACCATTCGAGTATGCGCGATTTGTAATTTACCTCCATACTTGCAACTTGGTCGAGGTCGATAATTTGCATTATTTTTTTCTTTACAAACCTAACACACTGATTATAACCATAATCCAAATAAATTGCACCCATCATTGCTTCCAGAGCATTTCCGAAAATATTCTGACTGTGATAGGCTTTCAGGCTTTTTGATTTATGTACCAGCGTATCAATTTTGAGCTGTACGGCAAGTCGGTTAAGCGAGTCTCGTTTTACAATTCGTGCTCTAACGTTTGTCAGAAAACCTTCGCTTTGCTGCGGATAGCGATAATATAAAATATCGGCAACAATCAGGTTTAGAATAGCATCGCCAAGATATTCGAGCCTTTCGTTTGTAAGCGATTGTCCACGTTTACCTTCGGGGGTAAGCGAGCGATGCTGTACCGCTAACTCGTAGTGCCTGAGCGTGATAGGGTAAAAACCCAACACTTTTTTATAACGCAAATAAGGCTCTTTATCTTTGTGGAAAAAGAGCCTGATTTTGCTTATAGATTTGTTTTTCAATACATTATTGAGCATATTTTCCAAAAATAATGCTGGCGTTATGCCCACCAAACCCAAATGTGTTCGACAATGCTGCGCGAACAGTACGTTTCTGTGCTTTATTAAATGTAAAGTTCAGTCGGTAATCTATTTCCGGGTCGTCGTCGCCTTCGGCGTGGTTGATAGTTGGCGGTACAATATCGTTTGTAATCGCCAAAACGGAAATTATCGCCTCTATCGCTCCCGCAGCTCCGAGTAAATGACCTGTCATCGATTTGGTGCTGCTAATATTAAGGTTGTAAGCATCGTTACCAAAAACGCTTAAAATTGCTTTTGATTCCGAAATATCTCCCACCGGTGTCGAAGTTCCGTGAACATTAATATAATCAATATCATGAGTCGAAAGTTCGGCATCTTTGAGTGCGCGAGCCATTACCAATTTTGCTCCCAAGCCTTCGGGGTGAGTGGCGGTAAGGTGATAGGCATCGGCTGACATTCCTCCGCCCAGCACTTCGCAGAGGATATTTGCTCCTCGTGCTTTGGCGTGTTCTAATTCTTCGATAACGAGGCAGCCTCCTCCTTCGCCCATTACAAATCCGTCGCGACTTGC
>JAITXR010000257.1 GCA_031284665.1 Paludibacter sp. | reverse complement strand
TTCGTGCGGTCAGTGTGGTTTGTGGTTTTAATCATAGAATTAAATAACACAAAGTCTGCCGTAAAATAAATCTACGGCAGACTAAGCACACACGATTATTAACCTTATAAAAACCTGTTATTTTATGATTATCTTTTGAGTATATGACTGTTTGGCTGATTCGATATGAACAATATAAATATCTGATTTTAACGCAAATTCAAATGGTTGATTGCTAAGTTTTAAGTTAGCAATAGTCCTGCCCAGAATATCGCAAATCTGAATTTGAGAATTATCGGGAGCCGAAATTCTAATTTTCCCTTTACTTGGCGAAAATACTGTAACTCCACGAAGTTCAGCCTGTTTCACTGCTGCCGGATCTTCGGCAATATTAGTATCGTTGAAAACAATATCGTCAATATAGTAAGTTTTATTAGCGACATAACCCATATCGAACGCTAACTGAACAGTGGTGCCGCCTGCGGTCAGATTGTTGTAAGTAATTTTCTGCCAATCGCTTCCAACCGTGAAATCAGCCCAATATGTACCTCCTAATTGTCCCGAGCCGGTGGTTGAAATTCTACCTTTTCCTCCACCATCTACTGCTTTTACCCAAAATGTTACATTATAAATATGACCCGACACTATTGGTACAGCCGGAGTAAATACCTGCAGACTCCATGCATTTGTGCCTGTGCCATTTACCATTTTCAGGGCATATTCGCCACCGTGTTTGTCCTCTTGAGTGATGTTGATACCTGCGCCGGGGTTTTGTTTTGTCCATCCATCGATATTTCCGCTTTCAAAATCGAAAGTAAAATATTTTGGTGTTGCCTCGCACGAATTTTCTACCCCACCTGTTCCGGCAGGCACAGCAGAAGCATTGTTTGTAATATTAATTCTATCGATTTTTATGTTGTTGGTTTTGAACCCCAAGTTAATTGAATGAGTTCCACTTAGCAATGCAGGACTTGCTATTTTCACCCATTGCCATTGCCCTTCGGTGCTTGCCACATCGCAAGTAACAAAGTCGCCTTCGTCCGTTCTTAGCCACAAACTTCCCGCATCCGCAGTATTAATTCTGAGATAAATATCAAACGTTCTGTGATTAATAATTGTGATAGGAATATTTATTAATCCTTGTGCATTTGGCGCGGTTGAATATGCTTGTGTTGAAGTTACATATTTCCCGTTAGAGGCAGTAGCATCGGTTTGAACAAGCAAGTTAGTGCCAAGATTTACGCAAGTTTCCGATTCTGCTTCAATCCAATTTTGTTCAATATCAACAGTAGGCTCAGTTACATTAGCCCAATCGCTAATCCAAAACTGATAATTTACATTTTGATACGGCGAAGTGGTAATATTTGTATTCACTTCTTGATTATTGCGCAAAAAACGGTTAATAAAACTTTCGGCAGCAGCGATTTGGCTTGTAGCAGCAGCGCAATGATTGTGTCCGCCGGTAAAATCCCAACCACAGCGGTCTTCAACTCCCAGAAATTTATAAACTTCGCGAGCCGCCACACACGCCACATAGCCCGATTCGTCAGCCAGCCAAGTCCATCCGTCGTTTCCTAAAACCAATAATGCTCGTGGCGCAACCATAGCGAGCAATTCGTGATGGTCGTAAGGCAATTTATCTACTTTGCCCACAAAATTATTCCTAAGCGAAGGCATAAACCACGAATAATTGGTGCTTGCAAGATTTTCGACACTGCCTAATGTTTCCGACACTCGCCACGATGCAGTACCTCCTCCACCCGATTCTTGAGCAATAGTGAGAGCAATACGCTCGTCGAACGCACCGGCAAACAAAGCCATTTTTCCGGCATAAGAACAACCGGTAACACCAATATGAGCCAAATCAACATTCATTTGTGCTTGCAGAATTTCCAAACCGTCAATCAAACGGCTTACACCCCACGCCCACGCACAATAATCGCCGGCAGAAGCAAGTTCGGGATACATTTGATAAAAAGGTGCGGTAAGAGTTTTATTTCCATCCATCGAATAAATCGCAACTTGGTTGTGATTAAACGGAATTTGAATAAATCCGGTAAAAAGCGATGACGACAAACTGCCCGTAGCACTGTTCATTCCGATAATTACCGGAAACGAACCCGTTCCTTCGGGCATAATTACATTAGATGTTAAAACAAGAGTATATCCGTTTTCGATTACAGTTACCGTTAATATTCCATCAGCAAAAGTGGCTGAAATATTTGCCGGACGAGCAGGCTTAACGCCGATTTCGTAATGCTCTATTTCAGCCTTGATTTCGGCTCTCCGGCAAGTCCATTCTTCGGCAGTGCTGATAACTGCGTGTCCATCCGAATACTCAAACGGGTTGGGCAATCTGACTACCGAAGGCAAGGCACTTGGCGCAAAAAACGGAGGAAGAGGGCAGGAAATGCCTGTGTTTTCTACACTATATACCAATGGTATATCAGCAGTACTTTGAGCGAGTGTTGCCATCGAAAAAAGCAGCAACATTAAAAAAGGAAGTAAAAGTTTTTTCATTGTAATTGTGATTTTTTTGTTCTTAGATTATTTTATGTAAAAGTACAAAGAAATATAATAAGTAAAATTAAATTTTGTTACCAATACTTTTCTGTAAGTACCGTCAGAGTAAAATTTGAAAC
>JAITXR010000385.1 GCA_031284665.1 Paludibacter sp. | reverse complement strand
GAATAATTATTTTATACATTGTAAATTTATTTTGCTTACAAAAATTTATTTTTTTTTATATTTGCACAAAAAATTAGTTGCTAAAAATGGAAACAATCATCTCGCCGGTAAATAAAAATCTAATGCTCAAAGAATTAACTGCTGAGAAGTTGCTCCGTCCAACAAATAAGGCGCATAACGAAGTATATATTGTTACGGCGCACAACGCTCCGAACACAATGCGCGAAATCGGTCGCTTGCGCGAATTGTCGTTTCGAACAGCAGGCGGAGGCTCCGGCAAGGCTTTGGATGTTGACCAATACGATTTTTTGCCCGACCCTTACCAACAACTTATTGTCTGGGATCCAAGCGTTGACTGCATAATTGGCGGCTACCGATTTATCAGTGGCAAACAAGTTGAACTCGAAACCAACGGGCAGCCAAAGTTTACAATGTCGCATTTATTTAATTTTAGTGACAAATTTATTGATGAATATCGGCAACATACAATCGAACTTGGAAGAGCCTTTGTACAGCCCGATTATCAAACGGCGCGAATGGGTTTGAAAAGTATGTTTGCGCTCGACAATCTTTGGGATGGACTTGGTGCGTTAATTCTATTGATGAAAGATGTGAAATATTTTATTGGCAAAATTACAATTTATAACGATTATCCGGAAGTTGCGCGCGAGTTGATTTATAATTATATGAAAAAACATTTTGTTGATTCCGAAAAATTGATTTATCCTCATAATCATATAATTGAAAATCCGGAAATTACTGAACAGTCGCTTTCGCTTTTCACAAACGAAAAAGCCGCTACCGATTATAAAATTCTTCAAAAAGCAGTAGCCGCCGAAGGAGTGCACGTCC
The DNA here is from genome assembly GCA_031284665.1 of Paludibacter sp. Lineage (GTDB taxonomy): Bacteria > Bacteroidota > Bacteroidia > Bacteroidales > Paludibacteraceae > JAITXR01. Next base: position 1,801 of record JAITXR010000385.1, on the reverse strand, counting down.
CTCCCCTATTCAATGCTTACATTGGATTGAGCGACACGCTGCGAATGTTTGGCACTGCACAGGACAAAGATTTTGGAAATACTTACGAAACGGGAATAATGTTAACAATTTCAGACCTTTCGGAAATTAAACGAAAACGCTACATTGAGCCTTATAAAGAATATTTGCGACTTTTGCTTTCTGAACTTTCGATACATCGAAACAGGATGCCGGGTTTCAAAAAAATACGCAGAAAAGCGAGAGTTTCAATAGGTTGAGTAGTTTGAATATTTCAATAGTTTGAATGTTTGAGCGGTTTGAATAGTTGCCGGATTGCTTCGTTTTATTATAAATATTGGTTTTTATAATCAACTAATTATTAAGTATATAAATTTTCCATCAAGATGCAAAAAAGAATAGCACTGCTGTATTATGTCCCGTTAGAGCCTGCCACGACGTGTCGTGGGACAATATGTTGGTAGAAATAAAATTACAAACCTAACGAGCGTGCCGTAGGTACGCAATGTATTTGTTTTATTATGTTTATAACGTAATTGATAATACTTTTTCTACCAATATAAAGTGCCTAACGGCACAAAAATTGACAAATTAATCATTAATTCACATAAATTACAGCAACGTGCAAATGTGCGAAACATTAGTAAATTAAATAAATATAGAAAAAAAAATGAAAAATATTTTTTGTATTATAGCAGCATTAACCTTTTCAAATTTGGGGTTTGCTCAAGATTTCCAAAAGGATTTCAATCGGTATTTTCAGGCACAAGATACAATTCAACAGAGAGAAGTTTTGGCAAAATGGGAGAAGGCAAAGCCTCAAGATGCTGAATTGTTTACATGTTATTTCAACTATTTCTTTTCAAAATCACGACAGGAAATAGTAACTTTAACAACAGAACAACCTCAAGGAGAAAGTTTAGTTCTCTCTGACAGTTTGAATCAAACTGCAGGATACGTAGGTAGTCAAATAGTTTTCGATAAAGACATCGCAAAGAAAGGCATAGCCAAAATTGAAGAAGGCATAAATCTGTATCCAAATAGGCTTGATATGAGATTTGGGAAAATATATGTGTTAGGTCAAATAGAAGATTGGGGCGCATTTACTGACGAAATTATAAATGCGATTAGACATTCTAAAACAAATAAAAATCAATGGACTTGGACAAATAATGAAAAACAATCGGACGGTAAAGATTTCTTTTTATCTTCACTTCAAGATTATCAACTTCAATTATACAATACCGGCAATGATAGTTTGCTCAGCAATATGGCGAAAATTGCTGAGGAAATTCTGAAAATTTACCCTGAACATATAGAAAGTTTATCCAATCTCTCTATATGTTACCTAATAAGAGGCGAATATGAAAAAGCACTTGTCCCATTACTGAAGGCAGAAAAAATTAATCCACAAGACAATGTGGTTTTAAATAATATTGCATACGCATACAGAATGAAAGAAGATAAAACAAAAGCCATAGAGTATTATGAGAAAGTTATAAAATATTCAGACGGCGAAACAAAAGAATTTGCCAAACAACAAATAGAGACATTGAAACAATAAAATACCGCCCACGCGCTTTATTGACAACAAGTTGCAATGTGACACACCGCCGCCACCAGCTCTTATGTTAAAAACAAAACGAGGCAAAAACGAGCCGATTGTATGGCAAATTTTGTGTTTTTTCATAAGCAAATTTTGATTATCTTTGCATTGTAATTATCGAATATGAATATACCTGTTTACACCATAAGCGCGAAAGTTTATGTTAAATGTCATTTTGCAGGCATTGGAAGAATTAAG
>JAITXR010000137.1 GCA_031284665.1 Paludibacter sp. | reverse complement strand
GAAGTAGCACCAACGCACTGAAATTTTTTACGCTGTAAATGTAGTAATGCTCGCGGTTTGGCGACTGCAACACACGCCATTCGGCATAATTTGCATCTCGCACAGGTGCAAAAACATCGTTTTTTTCAATATTTTTACTTTGAAACAATTTGTAAAACTGCCCAAAATTTTCATCGGTCAATTTTTCCAATTTATACTCTTTTTTGCAGTAAGCATTGGTTTTATAAATGCAGAAAAACACAGGCTTTACAATGAAATTCAGTACTTTACGCACAAATGGCGGCAGTTTTCGCACAAAGCCCGGATGGTCGAACAAGCGCATAAAATTGAGGTGCTGAAAGGTGTGGAAATCTTCTGTCCAGCCAATTTTTTTGAACACGCCAATAGATTTTTCGTTGCAATACGTTACACAGCAATCGGGAACTGCTATCCAAGCCTCTGTCAGCGCGTTTCCAAGTCCTTGCCGTTGGTAACTGTCGCGAATTTTGAAGTCGATATACCACGCAGCAGTTTGTTTTTTGCCGTTCAAAACCGCCTCAAAAGGCTGCATTCCTGCGTGTGCAATTACTTGATTTTCATTTAGGATAACGAGCGGCGTACGTTGGTCAAAAAAATCGACACGATTGAGCCACTTCCAAATTTTCGGCAAGTATTTTTGCCTGTTTTCAAACGCAACATTATAAAAATCAATAAGTTGCTGTTCATCTACATTGCAAGCCGAAAGAATATTTATCTCTGTTTCCATTTTTACTCTTTTCATTGGATTTCTTTTTGTTGTTTCAAAAAATAAAACGATAAAAGCAGAAATGAAATTGGATATAATAAATGGATTCTGTCTAATATTATTAACCAAATATTAGACATTGATGACACTACAAAACCACTTACACATGAGGCAGCGTACAACAGAATGCCGAAAAATGCAACAAAAAGCAACAACTTAAAAGCAAAGTTAGTAAACAAATGATTGTCTTTTTTATAATGTAATGCCAACGAAAAAACAATCATAGCAATAGGAAGAAACCAATTTTGTAAAACTCTTAATACTAATAGTATGGAGTACCAAAAATCATCTTTGAAAAAATCTGTAAAGTTAGTTATAGAATTATGCTGAGAAATTGCCGTTGGAATTAATGATATTACCGCAACAATTATCAATAATATCGCCGCTGTTTTTATTTTGTTTTTGTAAAATTCTATTGCAAAAATTAGAAAAAGAACACCATTTAATAAAGAAACAAAGAACCAAATAATATCTTTTGTCGAAAATATTCCTTCTCTCAAAGCAATACCATAAGATGAGCTAATAATATTTCGCAAGAGTAACAATGCTGCCACAATTATTAATGCAATACCTGTATTTTGTTGCGTAAGCGTTTTTGTTGTTAAATTTGTGTCGTCATCGGGTTCTGCGCCATAGTTGTTGTCATAATCGCTTTGCTGACACAACAAAAGCACCATATAAACTCCACCAATAAAAGGAATAAATGAAATAAAATACCACCAACCCGATTTTCCAAAATCGTGCAATCGCCTTACAGTAACCGCCATTGATGGAAGGAAAACAATAACAAAATATAAAATAGTGAGATTTGAGAAGAAAGTCGTACCTTTATTTAAAAAATACGCTGCACAAAAAAGAGCTAACATCAAAAATGTTAATGAAAAAATAACATTGAATAAAACGAAATACCAATACTCTTTTCTATTGGCTCGTCCGCTAAAATCTATGTATCGTTTTAATGCTTGAATATACCACTTCATAATTGTTTGTAAATTTACTGTTCTACTTTAACTACCTATCTGCCTATCTACATAACTGCTACGGCAAATTTTTCAAAATCCGTTCCAAGTCATATTCTGTTTGTACCAGCACATCGCGGGGTTTGCTGCCTTGTGTAGCACCAATAATTCCCGCCACTTCGAGCTGGTCAGCAAGGCGTCCTGCGCGGTTGTAACCGATTGAGAATTTGCGTTGTATGAGCGATGTAGAACCTTGCTGACTTGCCACAATCAGCCTTGCAGCATCATCAAACAGCGGGTCGCGCCTGTTCATATCCACCGCCTCGGCATTAACGGACTCTCCTCCTTCGCCACCCACATATTCGGGCAGGTAAAACGCCGTTGGATAGCCCTGTTCCTTATATATATGGTTCACAATTTTTTCCACTTCGGGCGTATCCACAAAGGCGCACTGCACACGTGTGAGGTCGTTTCCTTGCGAAAACAGCATATCGCCGCGCCCCACAAGCTGGTTAGCGCCGGGAGCATCGAGAATGGTGCGCGAATCCATCATAGACGACACCTTGAATGCCACACGCGCCGGAAAATTTGCCTTGATGATACCGGTAATAATATTGACAGAAGGGCGTTGTGTGGCAATAATCATATGAATACCAACGGCGCGGGCAAGTTGTGCGATGCGGGCAATGGGCATTTCCACCTCTTTGCCTGCCGTCATTATCAAGTCGCCAAACTCGTCCACAATCACCACGATGTAAGGCAAAAAGCGGTGTCCTTTTTCGGGATTGAGTTGTCGGTTGATGAATTTCTCGTTGTATTCTCTGATGTTTCTTGTGTGTGCTTTTTTCAGCAAATCGTAGCGGTCGTCCATCTCCATACACAGCGAGTTGAGCGTTTGCACCACCTTTGAGGTATCGGTAATAATAGCATCTTCGCCATCGGGCATTTTTGCCAAAAAGTGTTTGTCAATATCGGCATAAATATTAAATTCCACTTTTTTAGGGTCAACAAGTACCAATTTCAGTTCGGCAGGATGTTTTTTGTAGAGCAGCGAAGTGATAATGGCGTTCAAGCCCACAGATTTTCCTTGCCCTGTAGCACCCGCCACAAGCAAGTGCGGCATTTTGGTTAAATCTACCATAAACGCCTCATTTGTAATGGTTTTTCCAAAAACCACAGGCAGTTCAAAGGTGCTTTCCTGAAACTTTTTAGAGACAATAACCGAGTGCATCGACACCACCTGCGGCGAATTGTTGGGCACTTCGATACCAATAGTTCCTTTGCCCGGAATGGGCGCAATAATACGAATGCCGGTGGCGGCAAGACTGAGCATAATGTCCGACTCGAGATTGCGAATTTTCGAGATACGCACACCCGCTTTCGGCACTATTTCGTAAAGTGTGATGGTGGGACCTACGGTTGCCTGAATTTTGTCAATTTCCACACCGTAGTTCTGCAAAGTCTTGATAATCCGATTTTTATTGTCTTTTTGTTCTTCTATATCAATGGCTGTTCCGCTGTCCGAATCGTAAATTTTCAGCAAATTTGGGGTAGGGAAGTGATAGTGCGACAAATCGAGCGTAGGGTCATATTTTCCCAATTTTTCGAGATTATAGTTGGTTGTTTCGCCGTTTTCATCGGCTTCGGCACTTGCAGAAGAGGAGTTTGGAGTAATTTCAAAACCCACATCGTCAGTATTAGGCGCAAATGGCTGACTGTCAGTTTTTTCTGTTTCAAAACCTATATTATCTTCCTGCTCGGTAATTATCTCAAAACCGAGATTTTGTTCATCGTCATCGTCATTGTTGCCACTCGAAATCCAATCTTCATCTACAATTTCTGTTCCCACAGCCACACTCGGTTCACGGTCTTCGTTTTCCAACTCATAAACAGCTGTTGTTTCCGATTTTTCTTTATTTTTTCGTGTAAATAAATTTTTGATAAAAGGAATGGTTTTTTTTGAGGCAATAACGCAATACAGAATTAGCAAAGTAGTGATTATTAGTGCAGTACCCAAAATACCAACGTAAGAAACTACCCAAGCACTCACTTTGTTTCCGTGCTGCCCGCCCAATGCAAAAAAGAGTTTATCGCCTAACAATGAGGACGTTGTGAAACCAAGAAACACCGAGAGCCAAATTGTCCAAAATGCGCATTGCAAAAACGCCTTCCACAGCGGGTAAATTTTCACCCGCATCAGGCGAAATGCCACCACAGTGAAAAAAGCCAAAATAAAGAATACCGACACGCCAAACCATTGGTTGATAGCCGTTTCGGCAATTATTGCACCAGTCACCGAAGTCCAATTTTGAATTTCGGAGCGCATTTCTTTCAGTTCAGCCCAGCCTACATTGAGTTTGCTTTGGTCGGCTGCTCCTGTGAAAAAATACGAAAAGAGAGAAAAAAACACGTAAATCACAGTTATAACAAGAAATAGCCCTATGATAAAGCGTGTACGTTCGTCGGCAAAAAATGCTTTTGCCGACTGAAAGGAGCTGGTTTTATTCGATGATTTAGTTGCTGCGCTTGCAGTTTCGCGTGGCGATTTCGCCGAAGTACGCTCCAAAACAGTGTTTCTGATAGGTTTACGAGGTGCCATTTATCAACCTTCTATTTTCAATGATGATTACAATTTTCAAGGTGCAAAGGTAGTTTTTTTTAATGAAAAAATAAGAAGAGAAAGTGAAAAGATTGCTTTTTTATGCTTATTTTTTTTATTTGTTCTACGGCAAGAGGGGGTGATAAAAATTTGTACTTTTTAATTTTTTCCTTCCCAATCCCTAAGCTCTGTGTCAAACATTGCACCGCCTTTATTGCAAATTAGGCGGGTACTGTCGTTGGTTAATTCAATTTTATAGATATTTCTTGGCATATTCAGATTATAATATTCACTTCTGTAACCATCATTATCTATAAAAAACCTCACAGCATATTTGCCGTGCAAGGGGTGTTGTGGGGCATTGAAAAACACACTATCAGGATTTATACTTATAACCTCCCATATACCTATTGATTTTTGCGAGATTTCGTAATTATGGGTTCTGTATTTCTCAAGCATTTCCTCGTCTGCAAAAATATCATCTTTCAGAAATGTTTTTCCCTGAAAACCCTCAAAAAGGACAGTTAAATGCGGTAAATCTATTGTGTCTTTTGATTTAATATAAATAATTGTACCCATATCATATTCATTTACTCTATCCCAAGCGGATTTTTCAAACTCAATATTCCAAAAACCAATTAGTTTCCTTTGAATAGGGGGTTGATATGTTGCTATTACGATTGCAATTATTCCTGCAATTACGGCTACAAATACCACTCCTGCAATTATTTTAATATTATTTTTTAAGCATTTCATTGTTTTTTATGTTTTATATATCTTCCGTTTGAACCCTGCTCGTGTCGGCGGGGATAATATCTTCTCTAATATAATTTGTTGCCCCTCCTGTTTGTATATATATTATTCCCAATTTTGGACTAAACCAATATGTTGGTGAATGAGCAAGAATAAATCCCTTTATTATCCTACCTCTCTGTATTTCAATAGGATTCATTTCATAAATTATGCAATGATAGCCGAACAAAGTATCTGTACGAACTGCTTTAAAATCAAACCACCAACTGTGTTTATTTGCAAAGTAAATTTTTAATCTTGGCGTGGCAAT
>JAITXR010000134.1 GCA_031284665.1 Paludibacter sp. | reverse complement strand
AATAATTACCTACCCAGATTATAAATAAGATATAGATTAACGACCAAACTGAAAGTTTAATCCATTGTTTTACAGAGGCTTGCGAAATTTTTTCTTTGATATTTAACAACATAATTTTTTGATTTTGTTTTTATTTTAGACAATAAAACGCAAATTTACTGTTTTTGTTTTTGTTTTTTATGTTTTTTAGGAAGAAAGATTGTTTTTTATTTTTTTTAAGCACGCAGATAAAAAAAAATAAGCCTAACCGCATATCTGCAAGTTGGGCTTTATTTCTAAATATTGTTTGTTTTCTAAAAACTCTCCACTCTCAGTTCTCCACTTCTTATAAAGTTTGTCCTGAGCGCATTACGAGCAGAAATTCTTCGTTATTATAAGTTTTTTCCATTTGAGTTTTGATTAAATCCATTGCCTCGGTGGAGTTCATATCGGCAAGTACTCTACTGCGCAGTGTCCACATTTCGCGTAATGTGTCGGGGTCGAGCAGTAAGTCGTCGCGGCGAGTGCTCGATGCCATAATATCTACTGCCGGAAAAATGCGTTTGTTCGACAAGCGGCGGTCGAGTTGAAGTTCCATATTGCCGGTTCCTTTAAATTCTTCAAAAATTATATCGTCCATTTTTGAGCCGGTGTCGGTCAGTGCGGTTGCGATAATTGTCAGACTGCCACCATTTTCGATATTTCGCGCTGCACCAAAAAAGCGTTTTGGTTTGTGCAATGCCTGCGCATCTACTCCGCCGGTCAGCACTTTGCCCGATGCAGGCTCTACGGTGTTGTAAGCCCTTGCTAATCTGGTTATTGAGTCGAGCAGAATTACCACATCGTGTCCACATTCTACCATTCGTTTGGCTTTTTCGTGCACCATACTTGCTACGCGAACGTGGCGCGATGCCGGCTCGTCGAATGTTGATGCCACCACTTCGGCTTTTACGCTGCGAGTCATATCTGTAACCTCTTCGGGGCGTTCGTCGATTAGCAGGACAATCATAAATACTTCGGGGTGATTTTTGGCGATTGCGTTGGCTATATCTTTGAGTAATATGGTTTTACCTGTTTTAGGTTGCGCCACAATTAATCCGCGTTGTCCTTTTCCGATTGGCGAAAACAAGTCCACAATTCGGCACGAAAGATTATCGTTTTTGCCTGTTGTGAGGTTAAATTTTGTGTCGGGGAAAAGTGGCGTTAGATGTTCAAAAGGTACGCGGTCGCGCACAAATTCGGGCGAGCGACCGTTAATGCTGCTTACCTTTATTAATGGGAAATATTTTTCGCCTTCTTTTGGTGGGCGAATTGCGCCTGAAACGGTGTCGCCGGTTTTAAGTCCGAAAAGTTTGATTTGCGACTGCGAAACGTAAATATCGTCGGGCGAGCCAAGATAATTATAATCGGCAGAGCGTAGAAATCCGTAGCCATCCTGCATTATTTCCAAAGTGCCTGTACCTTCGAGTATTCCGTCGAAATCAAAGAGTTTTTCGATTGACGATTTTTTTTCGTGTTGCTGTTGTGGATTATTGTTTTTGTTCTTTTTCTTGTTGTTGTTGTTGTTGTTATTTTGAACATTAATGTTCTTTTTGTCAACAACGATTTGAACATCGCTTTTAATCTCGATTGATTTTGTTTCGCTAACAGTAGGAGCAGTTTCTTCTGTTATTGTTTCTTCTTTGTTCGTGTTTTTTTCGAGATGTTTTTTTGTGTCTTGTTTGTCGCTGATTTCCAAATTTATATGTCGTACAGGCTTTTCAACTTCCGGTTTTTCAACTTCTGCGACTGTTTCTACTACCACTGCTGTTGTTTCAGGTTTAACTTTGCTGGTTTTCGGCTCGTTTTTCTTTTTTGCTCCGTTTTTGCTTTTTGCTTTTGGAGTTTCGGTGTTTTCTACCGCTGCGGGTGTAACTGTCTGTTGAACAGGAGTTTTGCTAACCGGATTTGCCGGTGCAACGACGGTTTCGTCGGGTTGCTGTTTTTTTGTTTCAACTATTTGTTTGCGAGGTACGCGTAGTCGTTTGCGATTGTCATCGACTGATTTTTCGGATGTTTTTTTCTGAACGAACACTTCTGCTTGATGTTCGATAATGTCGTACGCAATTTGTTGCTTTTCTGCCGATTTTGAAACTTTAATCCCTGAGGATTGAGCAATGCTTTTTAATTCCGACAGTTCTTTAGCAAGAAGTTGGTCTAATGTGTAATTTGCCATAAATAAATAATAAAATGTGATTTAAACGTATGTTTTGCAGCGATGTACTGCGAATGAAAATTTACGTCAAAAAAAATAAAATGAAGAAATGAATTTGGTACTTAATAATGATTAAGAAGATGTTATCATTGCAAGAAATGCTTGTGTAATACTGATAACGAGTGCAAAGATAATGTTTTTTTTCAATACAATTCGATTTTAAGAATTTTTTTTGTGTTTTTTGTGATACAAAATTCGTTATCAATTCTTAAACCTGCTATCCATACGATTCTGTTTTGCGAAAGGATGACAAAAATTTTCTCTTTTTCGAAACGCGAAATTTTGTTGTCGATGAAAAAATCGCTTAATTTTTTGCGGTTTTTCATTCCATAAGGTATAAACCAGTCGCCTTCGTGCCATTGTCTTATTGTTAACGGAAATTTCACTTTGGCGGCATCGAGGCAGGCTACATCGGAGTGGCGAGGAATAATAAAATTGTCAGTGCGGTCGATAGCCGATATTTTTAATCGGATTGGAAGCGCGATTTGGGTTTGATTTTCGTTGATTTCGACCTCAATATTTTGAAAATCTGTAATTGTTTGAATTGTAAGTAAATCTCTGTTATGTAATAATTTATATTTTTTGCTGTAAAATATTTGCCCCGAATTTTCGGTTAAACATTCTGATATTTCGGATATTTGCGCTTTGTTAAAACCAAATTCTGACAGTATTTCGTACAATACCGTATCTTTATATGGTAAATCTTTGATTTTATTAATGTTAATCTCAAAATTATTGTCTTTTTGAGTGATAATTTCGGCTTTTATTTCAGCAATTTTAATATCGAAAATTTGCCGTGTTTCGTCAAAAACAGATATTGATTCGTATAAAGTTTGCCGTACTGCCGGATTTATTTTTTCGAGTTCGGGGATAATTATGTTTCTAATTCTGTTACGTTTGTAAATTTCCTCTCGGTTGCTCGAATCTTCTACATATTTAATATTAAGAGCGGCGAGAAATTGCAAAATTTCAGTCCGATTACAGCACAACAGCGGACGCACTACTTTCCCGTTTCGTATGGGCATACCTTTTAAACCCGCAATTCCTGTTCCACGAATTAGGTTTAACAGCATAGTTTCGATATTGTCGTCGGCGTGATGGGCTACGGCAATAAATTTAGCATTGTAGCGGTCTGTTAATTTATCAAAAAAATTGTAACGCAAATCGCGAGCAGCCATTTCAATCGAAATATTATTAGTAGCAGCATAATTTTTTGTATCAAAGCGTATTATTTCGATTGGAAGTTTCAGATTTTCAGCCAAATTTTTCACAAACTGCTCATCTCTATCAGCCTCTTTGTCGCGAAGTTGAAAATTACAATGCGCCACCACACAATCGTAACCGAGCGATTGCAGCGCATAAAGCAAGGCGGTAGAATCAGCACCTCCGCTTACACCAATTATTACTTTTGCACCGGCATCTATAAGACGTTGATTTTTAATGTATTTTTCGACTTTTTGTGTGAATAAATGATTAGATTTCATAAATATTAGCGCATTTGAATTGGTTATTTGCAGCAATTAACGGTTTTATTTCTTTCTTAATATTTGCAAAATTACAATTAAAAATTTGACTATAACAAAATAATAAGTATTTTTGTAAACAAATGAAAACTGTAATTTAAAACAAATATGGCAAAAATTAAAGGAACAATATTAGTAAATGTCGAACGTTGCAAAGGCTGCGATTTGTGTGTAGTTGCCTGCCCGTCGGACGTTTTGGCTCTTTCAGCCGATGCAAACAACAAAGGATATAACTACTGTCAAATGGCTCAACCCGACAATTGTATAGGTTGTGCTGCTTGTGCATACGTTTGTCCGGATGCGTGTATAACCGTGTATAAAGTAAAAATTGAAAATTGAAAAATTGAAAAAATATGGAAAATAACAAAGAACAAGAAGTTCGCCTGATGAAAGGAAACGAAGCCATTGCTCACTCTGCAATACGTGCCGGATGCGATGGCTATTTTGGTTATCCTATAACTCCGCAATCGGAAATAATGGAAACTTTAATGGAACTCAAACCTTGGGAAACAACAGGAATGGTAGTGCTGCAAGCCGAAAGCGAAGTGGCTGCAATAAATATGGTATATGGTGCGGCAGGATGCGGAAAACGCGCGATGACAAGTTCGTCGAGCCCCGGCGTAAGTCTGAAACAAGAAGGCATTTCGTATATTGCATCTGCCGAATTGCCATGCGTAATAGTAAATGTAATGCGCGGTGGACCCGGACTTGGCACAATTCAGCCTTCGCAAGCGGATTATTTTCAAGCCGTAAAAGGAGGAGGGCATGGCGATTATAAACTAATTGTACTTGCGCCCGCGTCGGTGCAGGATATGGCTGATTTTACTGTGCAAGCATTTGATTTGGCTGAAAAATATCGCAATCCGGTAATGATTCTTGCCGATGGAATTGTGGGACAAATGATGGAAAAAGTTATTTTGCCCGATTTCAGAGCGCGAAATACCGAAGAACAAATCCGCGCTATTATGCCTTGGGCTACGCTTGGCAAACCGCGCGGAGCAAAACCAAATATTATCACTTCGCTCGAATTAGAAGCCGAACGTATGGAAAAAATCAACGAACATTTGCAAGCCAAATATCGCGTGATTGAACAAAACGAAATACGCTACGAAACTACTGCTGCCGAAGATGCTGATTATCTGCTTATTGCCTTTGGTACTTGCGCCCGAATATGCCAAAAAGCCGCAGAAATGGCACGAGCCGAAGGAATAAAAGTCGGAGTTTTGCGCCCGATAACGCTTTTCCC
>JAITXR010000127.1 GCA_031284665.1 Paludibacter sp. | reverse complement strand
AGATGAGTTACTATCTAAAATTAAGGAAATAACAACCAGCCATTATGTTGGACATTTATTTAATGGTACATTTTTAGATGTTTATGTTTATCTTGACAATCCAAAAGATGTTCATAGTTATTTGCAAACACAAGTAAATAAAGAAGATTGGATTCGTGAATTTGCCTACGAAATTAGCAAAGACACAAAGTGGACAAATGTTGAATGGATTTTACAGTAAATGTTTTGTATTATGTGGCGGTTCTCTACTGATTTGGCACTTTGCAACAGTACGTTTTCCAACTAAATCGTTATGTTTGAAAGCGGAATGACGTGTCACTTTGCGGGTTTTCCTGACTTTGACATTATTTTGCCGCTGATTGGCAATTTGATTTTCATTGTTATGATTATTTTGCCAAAATCATTTTTTTTTCTTACTTTAGCGCACCAAAATCAAAGCAGTAATGAAATCATTTTTGTACCGTGTAGCCGAAGCGCTTTTTAATCAATACGAATACTCAATTTCCGATTTTTCGTTTGTTTTTCCAAACCGCAGAGCCGGACTTTTTTTTAAGCAACATTTGTCGCATTTAATCTCAAAGCCGCTTTTTGCCCCTGAAATTCTGACAATTAGCGACCTCTTTGAATCCGGTAGCAATCTTAAAATTGCCGACCGAATGGGAAACTTATTTCGTTTATACGCCATTTTTCAAAAACATACTGCGCTCGATGAGTCGTTCGATTCTTTTGTGTTTTGGGGCGAAATGATGCTCTCGGATTTTGACGAAATTGATACATATCGCATTGATGCGCGTCAGTTGTTCACAAATCTGAGCAATATAAAAACAATCGAAACGCTGTTCGATTATTTATCGCCGGAACAAAAAACGGCAATTGAGCAGTTCTGGGGCAATTTGGGCAGTTACAGTCAGGGCAATTCGCAGCAAAATTTTATGAGTATTTGGAAGGCAATGTATCCTGTTTATGCGGAATTTTCGCAGCATTTACTTTCGCAAGGGCTGGCTACCGAAGGGATGCTGGATGCCAAAGTGTGCGACGACCTGAAAGCAGGAAACGAGATTGAACTGTGGAGCGAAAAAAAGTTTGTTTTTGTTGGTTTTAATGCCTTAAATCCTTGTGAGGAAACGCTTTTTGAGGAATTACAAAAACGCTCGCAAGCAGATTTTTATTGGGATTACGAGGCGGCGGAATTAAAAGACGAAGATAATCCGGCATCGCAAAAATACATTGCAAATATTAATAAATTCCCTTCAAAAATCACAATTCCGCCGGATGTTATTCCGCTGATTGACAAAAAGATAAATCTTATTGCAATTCCTTCGGCAGTAGGGCAAACAAAATATGTTCAGCACATTATCGAGCAATTTTTCCCTGAAAATTCATCAAATTATGACTTAACAAAAACGGCAATCGTGCTGCCAAACGAATCGTTGTTGATGCCATTGTTAAGTGTTTTCCCGCCGCAAATCGATAAAATTAACATTACAATGGGTTATCCGCTCAAATCAACTCCTGCGGCTGCGCTTATGGAACTTATTTTTGAACTGCATAACCCGAAATATAAAAACAGCACAAACCAAACTTATTATTACCGAACTGTAAATAATATTCTCGACCATCAATATATTGCTCAACTTTGCCCAAAGACAGCAGTAAAAATTAAAAATGAGATAATTAAGGAAAATAAAATTTTTGTCAAAAAAGAAGATTTACGTGGCGAACGATTGTTGGAAACAATTTTTGATTCGCAAGTTTCGAGCGATAATTTTTTGACTTATTTGCTACAAATATTAACTACAATCGACAGTGAACTGAATGAATTGGCGACGGAAAGCGAAACGGGAAACACAACAATCCTGCAAAGTAACTTTTTGTACAATTATTTTACTACAATAAATCGGATGAACGATTTGTTGAATGAAGAATTGAAAACTGTAAAAATCGAACTTTTTACTCTTATTCGTCTTGTAAGACAAGCAATATCAGGCATTTCGATACCTTTTGATGGTGAGCCGCTCGAAGGATTGCAAGTGATGGGAATGCTCGAAACTCGCGGTTTAGATTTCGAAAATCTAATTATAACCTCGTTTAACGAAGGCATATTTCCGAAAAAAGCGGCGCATAACAGTTTTATACCTTTCAATTTGCGAAAAGGTTTTGGCTTGCCGGTTTCTCAAATGCACGATGCCATTACTGCTTACAATTTTTATCGCCTTATAAGTCGCACAAATAATGTGTATTTACTCTACGACTCGCGCAGCGACGGCAGTATTACAGGCGAGCCAAGTCGATTTATTTTGCAATTACAATATCATTATGGTGTGAAAATTAACAAAATTAATCCGATTTATAATTTTGCGCTTGGTGAGCCGCAAAAAATTGAAATTCGCAAAAGCCCCGAAATAATGCGTAAACTTGATAGGTATTTTGCTTCCGATTTGTCGGCAAAATATTTGTCGGCAAGTGCAATTAATACTTATATTGATTGCCCGTTGAGGTTTTATCTCACTAATATAGAGGGAATTAGAGAAACCGAAGATGTAAAGGAAAATATTGAGGCTGATGTTTTTGGAAGTATTTTTCACGCCGCTATGGATAGGTTGTATTCTCGCTACGAAGGAAAAACTTTGAATAGCGACGATTTTATAATTATTGACAGTCGCAGTGTAATTGATTTGGCTGTGCGTCAGGCATTTGCAGTAAATTATTTTAAGAAACCAGCCGACGAGCCATTGCCTGAACTCGAAGGGAATTTGCTGCTAATTTCAAAAGTTATTCACAAATATATTTCCAAAGTGCTTAAAATTGACAAAGAAAATACGCCTTTTACTTACGTAAAATCGGAATATGAATTTAAGGATTCGTTGAAAATAGATGCGGGAATGGTTAATATAAAGGGTTTTATCGACCGAATTGACATAACGGATAACGTGTTGCGAATTGTGGATTATAAAACCGGAAAAGCAGAATTAAAGTACTACAAAATGAGCGATATTTTTTCGGCAACTAACAAGCGTCGCCCAAAATATGTTGTACAAGGTTTTTTATATGGATTATTTTACAAACAAAATGTTGGAGCACAGGCAGTTATGCCGTGTTTCTGTTTAGTAACCGAAGTTTTCAAAAATCCGTCAATAACGCCAATCGAAGATAAGGGCAACGGCGTAACAATATCGGATTTTGCAACTGTAAGAGAGGAATTTACTGAAAATCTGATAGTTTGCCTAAATGAGATGTTTGATGCCGAGCAGCCTTTTGTGCAGACCGAAAACGAAAATAATTGCCAATACTGTTTGCATCGGAATATTTGCTATCGCTAAATCAAAGCGAGCCGCGAACAATAAGGCGAGAGGCGACGTAAGTTTGAGTTTTTTCGCGGGTAGTTATGTATTCGGCAGCGAGTTTTCCCATTTGCATAAAATCGGTCGAAATTGCCGAAATACCGTTTTCAATCACTTCGAGCATTGGAGTGTCGTTAAAAGTAACAAGACCAATATCCTTGCCAAGTTTGAGATTTTTTGAACGACAAATTTTCACAAAATCCACCACATCCGAATGGCGAGGTAAAAGGTAAACAGTGTCTTTTTCTATATCCGAGATTTCTAATTTGCGGCGTATTAGTTTGTGTTTCAGCAAATTGTCGGTGCAAAATTTTTTGTAATGTGGAATGCAACTTTCAGGGTGCTCGCATTCGAGCGGAAAAACAAAGCGAAATTCGCTATACTTTTTGAACAAATCGAGCCCGCAAGTCAGGCAATCGTAGAGAGTGTCGTCAAAATCCTGACAGATGTATGAAAATTTTTGTTTTGGAAATTTACCAAGGTCAAGCAGCAGTACGCGACTATTATCCAAACGGTCTAACACGTTGTAATACACGTCGTTTTTGAAATTTGTAACAATGTACAAATCATATTTTCCCGCGCTGTCGGTAATCAGCGAGTTAAAAAGTTTTTCGTTCGACTGGTAAAAATACAGGTCAATATGATAATTTAGCGGCAGGTTGGCAATAAGTTGATTGTAAAGGTCGTTTTTGTAGGAACTGAACACATCGAGCAGCACAAAAACTCGGTTAATGGTTTCGCGCACGTAGTATCCTCGCGTGGGAGCAGCCTCTACAATTCCTTTATCTTTGAGTTTTTGATATGCCTTATAAACGGTATCGCGACTAAGTTTTTGCTCATTGCTCATCGTATTTATCGAAGGCAAAGTATCGCCTTCAGCAAAGACTTTTTCAGAAATGGCTCTGGTTATTTTTTCTACAAGTTGTTGAACTTTACTGCGGTTGTTTTCTTTTTCCAAATCCATTATATTTGTACTTCGATTTTATTTTTGTGAAATTTTAATTAATAAATGATGCGTAAAATTAAGAATATTTTTAGAAAAATAGTATTATTGCCCGTTTTTTTTTACCGTTATTGCATTTCTCCAATTTTTCCGGCAACTTGTCGCTACACGCCTACTTGCTCACAATACGCAGTAGAGGCGGTGATGAAACACGGAATTTTGCGCGGCGGATGGTTGGCGACAAAACGAATTTTACGCTGTCATCCTTGGGGTGGTAGCGGTTACGACCCTGTGCCTTGAAAACTGCCTGAATTAATGGGTTAAACTTCTAAAAACTTCTTCCATTGTGCGTTCTATTTGTTTGATAGTCAATATCTTGTTGTTTGTTTCGACTGCAAAATCAAAAATTTTACTGCGAATATCATCAGATGCAATTATTTCAAAATAATTTTCCGATTTTTCGTTAACTGATTGTATTTCTGTGATTTCCATCAATACCTGTTTATCTGTTTTATGCAAAAATTCAATTTCAAATTGTAAATTTGTTTTGTCAGTCAATGTAATTTTATCGATATTTGGATAATCTGCAACTATTTCACCTTTGTTAATAATAATTATTCTGTTGCATATCGCTTTGATTTCCTGCATAATATGAGTTGAAAGCAGAACGGTTTTATCCGCTCCAATTTCGCGAATAAGCGTGCGAATTTCGTCCAACTGATTAGGGTCAAGTCCGGTGGTTGGTTCGTCGAGAATTAACACTTTCGGATTTGGAATCAATGCTTGCGCCAACCCCACGCGCTGGCGGTATCCCTTTGAAAGTTGACCGATTTTTTTCTGAAATTCGGGACGTAATCCCACTTTGTCGATTAACTGTTCAACTAAGTTTTTGGAGTTTTTTATACCATAACTTTCGGCGATAAAAGTCAGATATTCGGCAACATACATATCGCTGTAAAGCGGATTTTGTTCCGGTAAATAACCGATTAACGCTTTAGTTTTCAACGCATTGTCCGTTACTTCAAGCCCGCAAACTTGCACCGAGCCAATTTCATACGACAGCGAGCCACATATAATTCGCATTGTGGTGGTTTTTCCGGCTCCGTTTGGTCCAAGAAAACCCACAACTTCGCCTGCCCCAATTTCGAGCGAAATATTATTTAAAACCGTTTGTTCTCCGTATTTTTTTGTGAGATTTTTAATGGATATTGACATATAATTAATTACGAATTA
>JAITXR010000115.1 GCA_031284665.1 Paludibacter sp. | reverse complement strand
GTTAATTATTTCTTCCACAATTCTTGCTGCCGAATTTTTTTCAGCAAGTTTGACAATATTTTGGCTTAATGTTTTTAGTTTTTCATCATTATCAATAGTTTCCAAAGCGCTATCCACAAGTTGCGTGGCAGCGGCGGCATCTGTTACCAAAACTGCTGCCTGCTTGTTCACAAGCGCCATTGCATTATGCGTTTGATGGTCTTCGGCAACGTTTGGCGAAGGCACTAATATAGCGGCTTTGCCAAGCAAACAAAGTTCCGAAATGCTGCTTGCTCCGGCTCGCGAAATTATCAAATCGGCAACGGAGTAAGCATAATCCATTCTGGAAATAAACTGAGTTGCCACGCCTATTTCGCTCAATGCAGGCGGGGTAAAAAGTTTGCCGGTTTGCCAAATTATCTGAATATCACTGCGCTGCGAAAGTTTTTCGAGTCCGGCTTCTATACTTTTATTTATTGTTCGTGCGCCTAAACTTCCTCCGATTATTAAAAGAGTTTTTTTATTGGGATTGAGCCCAAAATACTCGTACGCCTCGTTGCTTTTTGCTTGTAAATCGAATAAATCCTGACGAATAGGATTACCGGTTTTTATAATTTTAGGCGCGGGAAAAAATCGTTCCATTCCATCGTAAGCCACAAAAATTGCTTTTGCTTTTTTTGCCAAAAGTTTATTTGTAACTCCTGCAAACGAGTTTTGTTCCTGTAAAAAAGTCGGTATTGCAAATTTAGATGCGGCTTTCAGTACCGGCGCGCTGGCATAACCTCCTACGCCAATAGCAGCATCGGGGCGAAAATCTTTGATAATTTTGCGGGCTTGGCGAATGCTTTTTTGCAAATTCCACAGCACTCGGATGTTGCGCAACAAATGTTTACGGTCGAAACCCATAATTGGCAATCCGATAATTTTATAACCTGCTGCCGGCACTTTTTCCATTTCCATACGTGCCAATGCGCCGACAAAAAGCAGTTCACAGTCGGGAAAACGTCGTTTCAACTCGTTGGCAATGCTGATAGCGGGAAATATATGCCCACCTGTGCCGCCACCGCTTATTATAAATTTTTTTGCTTTCATTGTGTGTGTTGTTTTATGTTTGAACAGTTTGAATGTTTGAGTAGTTTGAATGTTTGAGCAGTTACCTGATTAGTAGTTTTTTTCGCGCTTTCGCGCTTTCGTGCATTTTATTGTTTGAATGTTTGAGTAGTTTGAATAGTTGCCTAATTAGGAAATTAATCACTAATCACTAATCGTTAATCACTAATTTATTCTTCTTCTATTGTAATAACGGGTTCTTCGGATTTTAATTTTTCTTTAGTTTTTTCGGCTTTGATTGAGCGAGTGGCACTGAAAATTATCCCAAAATAAATGCAAGTTACTATAATTGATGTTCCACCACGACTTATCAGCGGCAATGGCTGACCTGTAATTGGTCCAAGTCCGGTAGCCACAGCCATGTGAACAAATGCTTGAACTACAATCATTAACGCCAATCCTATACATGACACCGAAAGGAAAACCGTGCGACTTTGCGTTGCAATTGCACCTGCGCGGAATAGTAGCACCAAATAAAGCAGCATAATGAAAAGTCCTAACGCCAATCCGGTTTCTTCAATAATTATTGCAAAAATAAAATCCGAAAATGCTCCCGGTAACACATTGCGCTGCTCGCTATTGCCGGGTCCAACGCCTAATAATCCTCCTTTGGCGATTGCTATTTTCCCACGCTGCGACTGCCGGTTTTCGTCGGTTATAACATACGCCGAATAAATATCAGGCGACTTGTTCGACAATGCTACTGTGGCATTTGTCTGCAAATTATATTCAAAATTATATATTCCTTTGGCGATATGCTCGAAAACGAAATTTATAGCACTGTCGCTGATGCTTTCGTTGTAGGCTGTACCGTTTTGATGCTTGTAACCCGCAATCACATCTGCATATTTTGTGCCTGCCACCAGCGTATCCTGAATGTGAATATTCCACATTTCTCTATCAACGGCTACTTCTAAATGCACCGACACCAAACTCCCAGCCTCAATCGACTGATTGTTAGGAATTTCTACCGTTGTCTGTCCTGTCGGCGTATTGCTTGTTATGAAAAGTTGTTTTGTAACTTTTATATCGCCAAAAACATATTTATTTTCGTCGCTGCCATGGTTCAAAATTCGATTTTCCCAAGTTGATGCCCGTTTCAAAAATGCAGGTCGATGATTTTCGGGTACTACATTGATAAGCAAAACCAGAAACGCGAGCAGAAATACAATTATTCCGAGAACCAAAAATATGTATTTCCACGAAATTTGCCCAACAAACATCATTATAAATGTTACGGCAAACAGCATTGCTGCCGTCGAAAGGTTTTCGGGAAAAATCAACAAACAAACTACCGCCACTATTGCTATCATTATCCAAAAAATACGTTTTTCGTCGGTTTTTTTCTCTTTTATGCGCGATATTAAATCGGCAACTACAATTATTACTGCTAATTTGGCAAATTCAGATGGTTGCAGCGAATATCCAAAAATCGTCAGCCAGCGACTTGCTTCATTGGCAGATTGTCCGCTGATAAGTGTTACTATTAATAGCACAATCGAAACAATCAGCAGCAAATATCCACCAAAACGTATTATCTTCAGCGGTATCCATTGGCAAGTCCACGCCAGAACAATTCCGATTATTAAAAATCGCAAATGTTCAACAATTGGAGAGTAAAATGTGCCTGCTTTGCGATACGCCGAATACACCAACTGGCTCGACGAACTGTACATTTCGATGACCGAGATAACACATAATAGCAGAAATACTATCCACAATATTACGTCTCCTCTGAATAGTTGTTTTAATACGTTTTTCATTTTTGTAATATTTTTAGAGCAAAGAACAAAGAGCAAGGAGTAAAGACGTGTAAAATCACAGTCATTGCTTTGTATGTCAATATCTTTGTTATGAATGTTTCATTTTTTAATATTTTATTAAAGCGAATCAAGAATTGAAAATTTATTAATTTTTTGTGCCGTTAGGCACTTTATATTGGTAGAAAAAATATTGTTATTATGCTTGGCGTGCCGTAGGTACGCAATATGTGATTTATTGTTATTTATGTTGCGTACCTACGGCACGCTTGTCGGTTTTGTACACTTATTTCTACCAATATTCTGTCCCTA
>JAITXR010000378.1 GCA_031284665.1 Paludibacter sp. | reverse complement strand
GTGCGCAAAATCTGTTGGAAACTCTTTTGAAGAAAGAGGGATTGAAGGGTAAGAAGAGTGGAAAAACGCTGAATTATGAAAAAACGGTTTTCCCAACCATCAGTACCGATTACATCAATCTGAACATTGCTTTTGAAGTTGCAAGCAAGGACAAAAACGCGCCTGTTACTACCGTGTTTTGTTTTGTTTCAAAAGGCGTTGCTAATGAATTTGTAACATCAAGTGCCGACCCGCAGTTGATTTCTAATTTGAAGGCTTTCCTCGACACAAAATACGCTACAACTGTTTACGACAATGATGTGGCTATTAAAAAATTAGCCAAGGAAAAAGAAATCAAAGCAACAGAAGATGATTTAAAATCGCTTGATAAAACGATTGAAAAGCGTACAAAAGACATTTCCGGCTACGAAAAAGACATCAAAAAAGCAAATGACAATATTACCAAAGCAAAATCTGATATTGAAACTGCTAAAAAGTCTATAATTACACAAAAATCACTGCTGCAAAAGCAACAAGATGAATTGAAACAAATTAAGTAAACGTTTTTTGGGTTTTAATTATGTATATGGGAAGAAATAAATAATATTTCTTTCAAGTAAAAGGATACGAATTCTCATAATTCGTGTCCTTTGTTTTTGTATGTTTTCAGTGGTTAATTGTTTTTTTGAGGTGTGCGGTGTAGGGGAGACCCTTGTGGTTGCCCGCTATCCATTGCTTTTTCAATAGCATCTCAAAAAAGAATTAACTTGTTCTTTTAAGAATGAAAAAATCATTATCTTTTCTCTGTAAAAAACGATTTTTCACACGCGCTTGGAAGTCTCGAATATTTCATCTAACTTTGCGCTCTGTTCATAAGTTTCAATGTGTCAAAAAATTATCATATTCAATATTTTTATCCTGTTTTTTGTTGCTTGTAAAGAAAAAAACGATAACTTTGTTTTTTCAAATGGAAAGCAACAAACAGTGCTGTCTTTGATTAAAACCAACGACAGCGTTTATGATTTGAAAGCAGACGTTTTTTGTGCCGACAGCCTTGTGTCATCTGACAAATGGAGAATTCATTACCCTGTCTATCATTTTGAATGTGAGGATATTAACAATGATGGCGTGCCCGAAATTGCCGTTGGAGTGATAAAACATACCCGTTACGATTCCATTAGCCGAAAGCGACTGTTTATTTTCAAACTGTACGAAGGAAAATATATTCGCCCCTTGTGGTTAGGTTCGCGCGTATCGTATCCGTTGGTAGATTTCAGAATTGTGGGCAAAAGTGGCGACAAATATTTCCGCACAATAGAGCAAAATGGTGAAAACAGTTTTGTGGTGGCAGAATATCGGCTTGATGCTTTTGGTTTGAAATGGCTGAGATATGTTCAAGAAAATATTGATAGCAAAACAGCAAAAAAATTATTCAACAAATAAAGTATTTTTATATGAAAACTAAATTCTTTGCAATTAGTGTTGTGATTGTTTCGGCAATAATATTGTCGTGTGGTGGGAAAAAGAAGGAAGTAAATTCTGCTGACAATCAGGTAGTTACAGTTGCTGACAGCAAATTTCGTCTCGACCGTTTGAATTTGGATATGAACATTGACAGTTTGTCGGTGCAGGACTTGCGGCTGTTGCGCAATTTTGTGTATGCGCGTTACGGCTATCTGTTTATGGAAGCCGATTTGCGGGCGTATTTTAGTGCCAATATGCCTCGCTACGATTCGCTGATGTATGCGCGTTGGAATTATGAGCAATGCGATTGGTTCAGAGAAGAGAATAAAAATGTGAAAATTGCGCCGATAAAACTTTCGGACGAGGAAACTGCTTTTATACAGCGCATTGACGAGCGTTTGGCTTTGTTGAAAAAGAATGATTTTTTGGAAAAAAATGGTTTTCGCTTGGCAAATACTGCGAATATTGTTAATTTATTTCAATTTACAGATATTTCGCAAGAGTTTATGAGAAAAATGTCGGAAAACAATATGGTCATTACGCAAAGTAATCATATCCAGCTGTTTAACATTTACGAAGAAAACGATTACCATCAAATGCCGAATTTTATTACTACCGATGTAATGTTGCAAACGTTTCATATGTATTTTTCTTATACATTAAAATATTTGGAAACAAAAAAGTTTATTCCCATTATCGAAAACCTTACTTTGGCATTGTATAATGAGGCAATGAAACAGGCAAAAAACGCAAGCAATGACGATTTGCGCAGAACAGCAGAATACAATGCTACTTTTTACGCTATTCCGTATTATTTAATTACCGGTAAAAAAGTGGCAATTCCGACACAATACAAAGCCTATTTTGAAGATGAATTGTTGAAAATCAACAAAGCGGAAAATAATCTAAGCCCTTTTTTGGACTTAGAAAACGATTATTTTTATTACAATCAATTCAAGCCGCGCGGTCATTACACGCGAAGTGAGGATTTGCAAAAATATTTTCGGGCAATGCAATGGTTGCAACTTGCACCCTATTGCCGCGAAAAGCAGCAGCAACTGACCGATGCTGTGTTTCTGGCAGCACTGCTAAACAATGCAAAAACAGCAAACGGAACGCCTCTGATGAATTTGTATAACTCTGTGTATGAGCCTGTTGAGTTTCTTGTGGGCGAATCGGACAATTTGTCGATAAGAGATATTGCGCTGTTTTTAGCCGAAAATCATATTGAAAAAAACGAAGCAATTTTGCCCGAAAATATTGAAAAAGTGAATGATTTTTTAATAAAAATAGCCAAAAATAAAAACAAAATAGTCAATCCGCTCGAAAGCGATTGTAATGATAGAATTAACTTTATGCCCGCACGCTATTTGGCTGATAATGAGATAATTCAAACCTTAGTGGATACCAGAAAAAATGCCAAACGTGCTTTCCCCAAAGGCTTGGATGTGTTTGCTGCTTTTGGCTCAAAACCGGCAATGGACATTTTGATAAATACCTACAAAGAGCCTGAAAATTGGACAGAATATTTGCCAAAAATGAAAAAACTGCAAACCCAATTTTCAAATTATAAACATTGGAACACTTCCGTTTACAACAAATGGATTGAAAGTTTGCTCGCTATGCAGCAAACGGACAAATCTTACCCCGATTTTATGAAATTGCCCGCGTGGGACAAGAAAAATCTGAACACCTCACTTGCTTCTTGGACAGACTTGAAACACGATGCCATTCTTTACGGCGAACAGCCGGAGGGTGCGGAATGTGGTGGCGAAGGTATTCCTGACCCTGTTTGCGTGGGTTATGTAGAGCCAAATATCCGTTTTTGGACAAAATTAAATGAATTAATATCGCTAACAGATAATTTGCTGAAAAAGAATAATTTAATGACAGAAGATTTGCAAGGACATACCAATCATCTGAAAGAATATGCAGAATTTTTGTTGAATGTTACGGTGACGTTTTGGAATTTGGAGTTGGTTATAG
>JAITXR010000058.1 GCA_031284665.1 Paludibacter sp. | reverse complement strand
ATAATTGTTCAAAAGTTCAGTAAATGCAGTCATATATTTTATTTTAAATTTTGACCACAAAGATAATACTATTTATAGAATGATTTGTAAATTAGTTTTGAAATTTTTGATTAGTTTTGGAATTATGAAATATTAATTTCAATTAGTAGAATTTATATAAAATAAAATTTAAAATCTCGCTTAATCTATATATAACGGCATTTAATCCGTAGCAAAAAACATAATTAACAAAAAAAAATGCCCAAAAGCAATAGTTACTAAAAAAAAATTAAAAAAAAACATTAAAGAATTTTTTCAATCTCTAAATATGTTATATATTTGTACGCTGATTAATAATGACAAAAACTCACTGTGAATTAAAACAAAATTATTTTATGAAAAAACTTATTTATTCTTTATCTGTAATCATTGTTGCTCTATCTTTGTTTTCGTGCAGCACAAATCTCAAGCCCCTTAATTCAGGGCATTTCAACTGCCATCCAAATCCGTTGGAAGTAAAAGCAGGAAAAGTTGATGCCACAATAGATGGCATATTCCCAACAAAATATTTTGATAAAAAATCAATAATTACCATTACTCCGGTGCTGGTTTCCAAAATTAATCCAACGCTCACCTATCCGGGTACTCCCACAAAATTTCAGGGCGAAAAAGTTATTGGAAACAACAAAGTTATCAAGTATAAAGAAGGAGGGAATTATACTGTCAAAGCATCTTTCGACTATGTTCCCGATATGGCGCAATCGGAATTACGCCTTGTAATTAGCGTTACAAAATCAAATAAGAAAAAATACACTTTGCCCGAAGTGAAAGTGGCTGACGGAGTATTTACTACTGCCGAATTAGCCGAACGGGCATTAAGTGGCAGTTTTGGTCCGGTAATCATTCCCGACAAATTTCAACAGATAATTCAAGAAACCCAAGAGGCTGATATTAAATTCCTTATTCAACAGGCTGATTTGCGTTCGAGCGAGACAAATTCATTGGCACTTGTGGCACTTACTCAAAAAATTAAAGAAGCACAAGGAATTTCAACACAGGAAATTTCAGGTTTGGAAATATCCGGTTATGCTTCGCCCGACGGCGCGTTTGATTTAAACAAAAATCTTGCCGAAAAACGCGAAAAAGTAACTACCGACTATATCAATAGAGAGTTAAACAAAATCAGGTCGAGTGTTACGATTGACACAAAATTTACGGCTGAAGACTGGGAAGGTTTTCAGGCATTGATGGAAAAATCGAACATTCAGGATAAACAAGTAATTATCCGTGTATTGTCGATGTATTCCGACCCCGAACAACGCGAGCGTGAAATAAAAAATCTTTCGGCGGCTTACAAATCAATAGCAGACGATATACTTCCGAAGTTGCGCCGTTCGCGCCTTAAACTTACTGTTGATATTACAGGCAAAACCGACGAGGCAATCGTGGCATGGGCTGATGTTGACCCTAACAAACTGTCGCTCGAAGAATTGCTATACGCTGCCACACTTGTAAAAACAGTTAGCGAAAAAGAAGCACTTTACAAAAAAGTAACCGAACGTTATCCAAGAGAATTTCGCGGATTTAACAATTTAGGAGTAATTCAGTATTCACAAGGACAACACACTGACGCATTTACGAGTTTTGCAAAGGCGTTGTCGCTTAATCCGAAAAGCCCCGATGCAAATTATAATGCCGGTTTAGTGGCATTGGCACAAAATAAATTGTCGCAAGCCGAGGAAATGTTTGGAAACTCGGCAGGTACTACCGGTAATTTGGACAATGCACTTGGTACTGTTTACGCTGTTAAAGGTGATTATTATCGCGCTAATGCTGCCCTCGAAGGTGTTGCATCAAACAATGCCGCTCTTATTCAAATCCTGCAAAAAGATTATAAATCGGCACGCACTACTTTGGAAAATATAGTAAATCCCAATGGATATACTGCTTATCTTGGCGCAATTCTTGCCGCACGTACTAACGACCGCAATGCTGTGTATAGCAATGTAAGTAAGGCAGTTAGCATCGATAGTTCACTAAAAGATAAAATTGCTAAAGATATTGAATTTTCAAAATATTTTAGCGATGCTAATTTCACTTCGTTACTAAAATAAATTTACTTTGTAAATTCTTAATAGACTCAAAAAAAAAACATTCCATTGCTTAATTGCAACGGAATGTTTTTTTGTATTTTGAGTTTTTACACACCCAGACTTTTTCGTACCAATTCAATTTTGGCGTTTGCCGTTTCTTCGGCTGCGTAATAATCGGCGCGGGATTTCATTTCGCCACGCACTTCGATATAAAATTTTATTTTTGGCTCTGTACCACTCGGGCGAACTGAAATTTTTGTTCCATCGGCAGTAAAAAATTGTAAAACATTAGATTTATCAGGCATATCCAACGCAGAGTCGACACCTGTTTTCAAATCTTTTTGTATTAACGATTGATAATCTTTTATTTTTATCACATCAGAGCCGGCAATTTGGCGAGGAGGATTTGCCCTGTAATCAGCCATCATTTGCTTAATTTCGGCAGCCCCGCTTTGTCCTTTGCGCACAACGGAGATACCTTTTTCCTTGCCGTAACCATATTCGATATACAAATCTTGCAGCATTTCGAGCCACGATTTGCCATTATCCTTTGCCCAAGCAGTGATTTCAGCCATTAGAGCGCAGGCGGAAACCGCATCTTTATCGCGACAAAAATCTTCCGCCAAGTAGCCGTAACTCTCTTCGCCACCGCCTACATAAACTTTTTTGCCTTCCATTTCGCGCATCACGGCGGCTATCCATTTAAAGCCGGTGTAACAATCGAAAAGTTCAATTTTTGCTTTATCGGCAATATCTTTTATAATTTCGGTTGTTACAATAGTTTTTACAACATATTCATTTCCGGTTAATTTGCCGAGTTCCTGCCATTTTTTGATAAGATAATAAGTAAAAACCATACAAGTTTGATTTCCATTTATCAGAATCCATTCTCCCTGCTCGTTTTTAACAGCAATACCGAGTCTGTCAGCGTCAGGGTCGGATGCCATAACTATATCAGCATTAATTGATTGTGCTTTTTTGATAGCCAAATCGAGTGCTGCCGGCTCTTCCGGGTTTGGCGAGATAACTGTCGGGAAATCACCACTTTGTATCATTTGTTCTGCCACTGTACTAACATTTGTAAAACCAAATTCGTTTAATACTCTGGGAATTAGCACTCTACCGCAGCCGTGAATTGGAGTGTAAACAATTTTCAAATCGGAATTTCGCTTAATTGCCTCCGGCGATAACGAAAGAGATTTTACTTTTTCGAGATAGAGACTGTCAATTTCATCCCCAATTTTTTGGATAATGGTTTGATTGCCTGTTAATTTAATATCATCAATATTTGTGATTTTATTTACTTCTTTAATTACATCCACATCGTGCGGGGCAACAAATTGCGCGCCGTCGTCCCAATATGCTTTGTAGCCGTTGTATTCCTTGGGGTTATGCGATGCCGTAATCATAACTCCGCTCTGGCAGCCGAGATGACGAATGGCAAACGAAATTTCGGGCGTAGGGCGAAGGTCGTCAAAAAGATAAACTTTGATGTTGTTTGCCGAAAAAATATCGGCAACAGTAGCCGCAAAATACTTTGAATTATTGCGACAATCGTGTCCAACAACTACGCTAATTTGCTGCAAATGTGCAAATTGTGATTTCAAGTAGTTTGATAATCCTTGCGTTGCTGCTCCCACAGTGTAAATGTTCATTCGGTTACTTCCTGCGCCCATAATGCCACGCAGACCGCCTGTTCCAAATTCCAAATCCTGATAAAAAGAATCGATAAGTTCTGCTTTGTCAGGGTTTTCGAGCATTCGACGAACTGCGATTTTAGTTTCTTCGTTGTAATTTCCTTCGAGCCAGCGATTGGCTTTTTCGCTTACTGTTTTTAATAATTCGTTTTGTTCCATAATGTTATATATTTTTTTTATTGTTATTAATTTCTATTTATGTAATTCGGTAAAAAGCAATACATTATATTTCGTCGTGTCTTCCTGCCTTTGTGCCTTCGTGTTCAATGAATGTCTTAATTAGTAATTTTTTTACATTAATTCCATCATTTCTTAATTTCTTCATTGTTAAGTGGCACATTGGCACATTGTTAATCGGCTTTCCGCAATATCAAAATAGGATTTATTTGTTTCATAACCAATAAAATTTCGCCCTAACATCTTGGCTGCCACTGCGGTAGTGCCACT
>JAITXR010000029.1 GCA_031284665.1 Paludibacter sp. | reverse complement strand
CTATTAAGTTTGTCATATTTTTGATTTTGCAGCAAAATTATAAAAAAAGTGCATAGAAAGTTACTATTCTATGTGTAAAAAAACTTAAAAATTGAATTATTTTTGTGTGTTTAAGTTATAATTTTGCAAAATCTCACGATGAATAATATTTACTTCAATCCCGAATTGATTTGCCAAATGTTCTGCCGACTTTTGCGCCGCATAAACCGAACGGTGCTGTCCGCCTGTACAACCAAAACTTATTTGCAGATGTGTGAAACCGCGCTCAATATAACGTTTTACGGATGTATCTATCAGGTTGTAAACGTTTTGCAGGAAAAAAAGTATTTCGCCATCGTTTTCCAAAAAATCTTTTACCGGCTTATCCAACCCTGTAAGCGGTTTATATTCTGCATATTTACCCGGATTGTGAATTGCGCGGCAATCGAACACAAAGCCGCCACCATTGCCACTCGCGTCGGCGGGAATGCCTCGTTTGTACGAAAAACTGTAAATATTCACTGTTAATTTTTGCTCTGTGGACTGGTCGATTTTAGAGTTTTGCGTAGATGTTTCACAAATTTTAGTCAAAATATGGGTTAAATATCGCAGTTCGGGGAAATCGCTTTGTAACAATACTTTAAGATTGTTTAGCGCTTGCGGGATGCTCTGAATAAAATGCGGTTTTTGCTCAAAATAACCCCGAAAACCATAAGCACCAAGCGTTTGCAAAATGCGAAAAAGAACGAAATACTTCAAGTTGTTGCGAAATTCGTTTTCGTCGATAACAATATATTTTTTTACTTCATCTAAATAAGATTGGAGTAATTCGTTGCGTAAATCGTCCGAAAAATTTGCTTTTGCCTGCCATAAAAACGAGACTACATCGTAGGATAAACATCCTTTTCGCCCTCCTTGAAAATCAATAAAATACGGCTCGCCATTTTTTATCATCACGTTTCGACTCTGAAAATCGCGATACATAAATGTTTCTCGCGGCTCGTTGAGCAACAAATCAGCCAAAGTTTCAAAATCATCTTCGAGTATATTTTCCTGAAAATCAACATTTGTGGTTTTCAAAAAACAATATTTAAAGTAATTCAAATCCCACAATACGCTCCGTTTGTTAAATTCCGTTTGCGGATAACAAAGCGAGAAATCGAAGTTTTCCGCTCCCCGTATCTGAATTTCGGGAAGTTTGCTTATGGTTTTTTTGAGCATTGCTTTTTCGCTGTCCGAAAAATTGCCTGTTTTTCGCCCTTCGGCAATATAATCGAAAAGCGATGTGTCGCCTAAATCGTTCTGCAAATAATATCTGAAATCGTCCGACACCGCCAATACCTGCGGCGCATTTATTTTTTTTGCAGCAAATTGATTTGCGATTGCCACAAAAGCGCGGTTTTCGTCGGTCGAATTTCCATCAACAGCAATTAACGTTGCAGTTTCGCCCGCCAGCCGAAAGTATCTGCGGTTTGACCCTGTAGGCGATAAAGGCAGACAAGTTTTTGGCTCGCTACCGGTAATTTTTTTGAAAAGGATTTTTAGAGTTTGCATTATTAATAAAATTACGAATTATGAATTACGAGCGGGAAGCCCCCAAGCCCCCAAGGGGGATGTAAGAAACGCTCGCAGCCCGTCATTGCGAGGGCATGCCCCGAAGCAATCCAGATTTTCTTGTCTGAACTTTGATTTATTTGCTTTTCTTGATTAATATGATTAAGATACGGGTGCAACCCTAACAGGGTTTTAAGCCCTGTTAGGGTTAATACCAAACAATGAGAAAAACAAAATAATGAATAACGATTAGTGATTAATTCCCAAATTAGTAGTTTTTCACTATTTACTATAAACTAATTCCTCGCTAATCGGCTTGCCGCTTGGTTTACCAAGAATGACGGAAACACAACCGCAATTCTAACTTGCTAACTTTATGAACTTTATAACTGTTCAAACTATTCAAACTTATTAGCCATCAATCTATCGCCAAGCCACCACGCGAGGTTTCTTTGTACAGACTTGGCAGGTCGTGTCCGGTTTGTGCCATTGTGCGCACCACTTTGTCGAAATGAATAATGTGCCGTCCGTCCGACAAATTGGCAAACGAGCAGGAATCCAACGCCCGCACTGCCGCAAAAGCATTTCGTTCTATACAAGGCACTTGCACAAGTCCGCAAACGGGGTCGCAAGTCAATCCCAAGTGATGTTCCAAGCCCATTTCGGCGGCGTATTCAATTTGATTAATAGTGCCACCAAAAAGTTGCGAAGCCGCTGCTGCCGCCATCGAACAAGCCACACCCACTTCGCCCTGACAGCCCACATCAGCGCCGGCAATCGAGGCATTATTTTTTACAATATTGCCTATTAAACCCGCTGTGGCAAGGGATTTTATGATTTTTGAATCGCGAAATTCGTGATTGGTTTTCAAATGATAAAGCACAGCCGGCAACACCCCCGACGAACCGCAAGTAGGCGCAGTTACTATCTTTCCGCCCGATGCGTTCTGCTCCGACACCGCCAGCGCATACGAATAAATAAACGCCCGACTGCGTAACGAACTTGTGTAACTTTTGGCTTTGGTGAAATACTCCGATGCTTTACGGCGCAAATGCAATTCGCCGGGCAACACTCCTTCGGCTTCGAGACCTTCGTGGATTGCCTCTTGCATTGTTTTCCAGACATCGTTCAGATAGTCGAACACATCAGCATCGTCGTAATCCTGCACATATTCCCAAAACGACTTTCCGGTGGCGTTGCACCAAGCCAGAATTTTTTCCATAGTAGTATCGGGATAGACCTCGTGGCGGATAATTTCGCGGCTGTCTTCTTCCGCCAAATCGCCACCACCGATGCTGTAAACAGTCCACGATTTCGCGGCATTTCCCTGATTGTCAATCGCCTCAAACATCAAAGCGTTTGGGTGAAAGGGAAGAAAAACATCAGGTTTCCACACAATTTCGGCAGGCGAGGGCGATAGCGTGTTGAGCAATGCAAGGTCGGTAAGATGCCCCTTGCCTGTGGCGGCAATACTGCCATAAAGCGTTACCCTAAAAGCATTTGCACCGGAATTTTTGCTTTTGAAAAGTTCTGCTGCTTTTATCGGACCCATAGTGTGGCTGCTCGACGGTCCGCGACCTGTTTTGAAAATATTTTTTATGCTTTCCATACTTTAAATTAGTGTAAAATGTAGAATGTCAAATGTAAAATTAAGAAATAGAACAAGGACAGTGATTAACGATAAGTGATTAGTGTTCCGATAGCTATCGGGACTTACAAATTAGGAGTCTTTTCGTGCACTGGTTACCGTGTAGCGTGTACCACTCTCCACTTATTCTCATTTTCCTAACGACACTTTCCACACTCCGTTTCTTTTGACGTATGCGGAAGTATTTGTATCTTCCGAGCCGTTGCCATAAAGCACTTTCGACTCTACGGTGGCGGTTTGTCCATCTTCCGAAATTGTTTCTTTCAGGATTTCAAAACTTTTGAGCCCGCCTTTTTCTTCGTAGTTGTTCTTGTTTTTTTCGGCTAAAGTTTTTATAGATTCTGCCATTTCGCTTTCGCTTGTTTCGTCGCTGGATGACGAATTGTTGCTGTCGAGATTGGCAATCAAAATTTCAACTCCCTTGTCGTAATTGCCTTTTTGAAATTCAATGTACATCGATTTTTCGATTGCAGCAGGTGAGTTGGCACTGCTACCAATGCAATTTACAGCCAAAAATGCTATGATTGCTCCTGCTAAAAAAAATGTTGCTTTCCCTTTACCACGAACATCACAAATAACACGAACATTTTTTGTTTTGTTCGAGTTGTCGGCGTTGGTAGTGGTTTTAATCGTTAGTTTGTTCATAAAAATTTAGAATTAGAATTTGTTTATTAATATTAAATTACTGTTTTTGTAAATATCCGACGGAAAAATATATGTTCCCGAATACATTGGAGCGTTCATTTTGCTGCGTTTGCCATCTGTAATGTCCTTTCCCGCAAGGCTATATGCATAGTATATTAATTCGGTGCAATACATTTGGGTCGAATCGTCAAGATTATAATCGTGGTCGAAAGTAATACTTTTTTTCCACAATCGCAAAATTTCTTGAGCCGCTTTTTTTGAAATATTTAGCGAGTCATTTTTCAGGCGATATACCGCGCCGTGTTTTGCGCGCTGTGAGGCAAAAAATTGTTGTGGAGTTTCCATTTTGATAACATCGGCAGTATCGCCCTGAGCGCGCTCGCCGGGAGTAATGTGCACAACCATAAACGCCGAGTCGTGCAGCACTATCATCCCCGAATGACTGTAAACTCCGCTACTGTCGGCATGTAGCACCGCGCGAGACTTTACACCATTGCCACGCCGAAAAACCAAATCGCCCTCCGCAAAAGCCATATCGCTTAGCCTTGTCGTTTCGCGGTGTTGGCAAGCGCACAACAGAAAAATTGCGACCGTGATTACAAGAAAATTTATTGCTTTCAATTTGTTATAGTTTGAATGTTTGAGCCGTTTGAGTAGTTACCAAATTAGTAGTCTTTGTATCAAGTATTGAGTATCAAGTATCAAGTATTGAGTATCAAGTATTGAGTATCAAGTTTCCCAATTAGTAGTCTTTTCGTGTACCGTTTACCGTGTAGCGTGTGCCATTCAATGCATACTGAACACTATTGGTAATGTAAATTTTACTCGCACAGGTTTTTCGCGCAGTTCGCCGGCAAGCCATTTCGGCATTTTTTTCAAGGCGTTGATTGCGGCGTTGTCGAGCAGCGGGTCAACCGATTTTATTACTTCAATGTTGGAAAGCGAGCCATCGCGGTTTACAATAAATTGACAGATTACTTTTCCCTGAATACCATATATTTGCGCATTGGCGGGGTATTGAATATTGTCGTTTAGCCACCTCATTAACGCCGCCTCGCCTCCCACGAA
>JAITXR010000021.1 GCA_031284665.1 Paludibacter sp. | reverse complement strand
GCCCAAATTCCTTTTGTTGCCGTTCTACTTCTTCCAGACTTTTTCGGATTTCGTCGGCTGAAAGTTTGCGATTAAACGAATTAACAAATGGCAAAGCACTGTTTTTCTGCGGTTTGTCGTTATATAATAATTTATATTTTGGCGCAATACTTTCAAACTCGATGCTTACTGCTTGCGGTGCAATTTCACCTTGAAAAAGCGGACTTGCAGTGATGCGGATTTTTCCGGCAGTAGCAGTTGACCGAACAAGTACCGGCGCAGAGCCAAACTCCACTTCGCGCGGATTTGCACCATTCAGGTCGTTACCTATAATTTCCCCTTCGCCCTCTACGCTAAACAAAATTCGGTCTTTTGTCAATCGGCGCACATTGCCTTCGGCGTCGCTTACTTCGCAAATTACAGTAACAAAATCAGAGCCATCGGCTACAAGTTTCTGTCCTGCATTATCAATTTTCAGACTTAATTTATCGGGGCGGCGCGAAGGCATTTTTTTTGTCGTACAAACCACTTTGCCGTCTATCAGCCCTTCGGCGACAATCGAAACCTTGTCTAATTGTTTTTTATTATAAGTAAAATCGCGTAACTTGAAGAAATCAAAAACATCCTTAAAAGTTACAGGCGGATGCGGCATTTGCCATTTTGGCACATTTTGCACCACAGTATCACGCTCAAAAACTATCAAGCGCACTTGCTCGCAATTTGTAAAAACAGTAACATCTGCACTCGAAATAGGCGACAACTCGTGAGCAATAAATACCATTGTACCCGTTTGGATAAATGGATGTTTGGAGCCGGCATCTATCTGACTTTGAAATAAATAGTATGAATATTTTGGCTGACGGAAAGCGTCTAAAATTCCACCCCAATAAGGGTCAGGATGATAGCCGCGCTGATGGTCGAAAGGATGCCAAAGCGCACCACCAAAAAATTGATTTTGAGGAGGATACATTTCATCGTAAGTTTTCGCAAGAGCCTGTGCTTGAATTACTTGCGCCTGTTCGCCCCACGAGCGCGAAACTCTATTTGGAGTATTGTGCGCATACCAATCATCAACTGTTTCGCCAAATTCGCGCGTAAAAATCGGCTGACGATATTTTCCGGTATCATTTGGCCAGCCATATACAACTTCGTAATTATCAGCCACTCCTTTACTTTTAGCATCGGCTGCGCAAGCCGCGCCGGGCATTTCTTGTTGAACAGTTTGACGGGCTTTGATTGCAAAGTCGAGTGGGAAACTTGTCTCGTTAAGTATTGGCTCCCACATTATTACCGACGGATGATTACGGTCGCGGCGTATCATATTGCGAATGTCGGAGTAAACAAGTTCGGCAAACGCAGGGTCGTTGTTCCAAAATTGCCAGCCGGGAGTAGGCACAATCATAAAAATTCCGAGTTCGTCGCAGGCATCCATCCACGCCGGGTCTTGCGGATAATGTGCCGAGCGCACTATCTTGCAGCCCGCTTGGCGCAACAAAAATGCATCGCGCCAATGCTGACTGTTTGGCACAGCATTGCCCACATAAGCAAAATCTTGATGACGATTGCCACCAATAATTTTTCCGGATGGCTCGCCGTTAATATAAAGTCCTTCGGCAGCACGAAATTCGATTTTTCGTATTCCAATGCGCGTAATACCTCCATCAAGAGCCACTTTACCGGATAAAATACGAGTTGCTATTTTATATAAAACAGGAGAATCGGGATGCCAAAGTTGCGGATTTTCGACTGTGAATTTTTGTTCCGTCGATTTTGATTCTGAAGGTTTTAACGACAATTTACTGCGTTGAGTTTTTACGATTTTCCCTTGATTATCAATAATTTGATTTTCAACAAAAAATGTTGCTGTACTTTGTGAAAAATTTTCAATGTCGGTTTTTACTGTCAACGCTACTTGGGCTTTCGATATTTCGCCAAAAACTACATTTACACCGCCACCAGCCGTTTTATTCGCTGTGTTTGCATCGGTAATATGAATTTTCGATGTTGCAATAAGCCACACATCACGATAAATTCCGCCATGATATGTAAAATCTAATTGAGTTTGTTTTTTACCCGGAGGATAATTTTTATCGTCCGAATTGTCTGCTTTTACAGCAATTACACATTTATCACCTGCTTTAACTCCATATTTTGTAAGTTCGAACGAAAATGGCAAATATCCGCCCAAATGCTCTAAAATTTTCTGACCATTCAGGTAAACTGTCGATTTACCCATTGCCGCCTCAAAATATATATTAATGAGTTTGTCATTCAAATTTGCGGGTACTGTAAAATGTTTGCGATACCACACAACTCCTTGATAATTACGACTTCCACTGCCTTCTGCCGGCAATAATTTAACCGTATGCGGAGTTGAAACCACGTCCCACGCTGAATCGTCGAAATTACTACTTTCAGCATTTTGCGCATCGCCAAGCAAAAAACGCCAGCCAACATTAAAATTATAAACTTCGCGCCCTGAATTTGGCAAATTATAAAATCCGGCAACCGAAAATTCCGGTTGATATTCAACAGCAAAAGCCGCAGAAATTGTTAACAATGTAAAAAGTAAAAAGCTAAAATTGCGCTGTGTTTTCATTATTTATCGTTTTTATAATTCGTACTTTCTAAGTACGCTTGCTCAATAATCAAAATCCGCTGTAAACTACATTTATTTTCATTGAATTTTTGCCATTTTGCCCCGATTTTATTTTGGTGGCAGTCATAGTATTTTGACTTTTGACCTCAATAATATTACCACTTGCGTCGTAGCCCAATGCCACAGGAACAAGGTTGAACGACAAATTTTCGACTGCATTGTCGGTTTTTGAAAGTTCGGTTGTCAGCAAGCGAGCAATATCAAAATTGTAGTAATAATAAACCGAGTCGTTGGCTATTCGATATGTATAATTCGACAAAATGGCACAAGTATCCGAAGGCAATTCTCGTGTGCGGAAAAAGCGGTCGTCAGACGACGATTTTATCAGCAGCAGCGATTGGGAAAGGGGATTAGGCAAAGTTCCTTCATTTGGCTCGGCTATTTCAACAGTAAGCATTGTGCGATTAAAAAGCAATTTTTTACCGTTAGTATTGGTTTTATTTCTCAATTCGCTCAACGACAACGATATTTGGGTAGCAAAATTTGCAGGCGACGAAATAAAATTCATTCCCTGTTGTGCATTAATCTGCTGTAAAATTGTATGTTGGTCGGGTCTTTCAAAACGATTTACCAACCTCACCTCGTTACTGTATGGATAATCAGCCGCAACTTTCACGGTAACAATTGAGTCGCTTTGTGGATATTTATATGTATAATGGAAAAAGTACTGCAAATTTATTCCCGCAATATAAAGCATACTCGCAGAGCCAAATTCCGTTGTGATATACATACCATTAAAAAAGTCCTGAAATTCGGTTTCATTTTCTACCGTATATACTGTATTCAAAACTTTCGAAAACTTTTGAACAAAATCTTGTGAAAGTGGGATGTAAATTCTAAACGAATCGGCTACCGACACATCACGAGCCGAAAAAATGCGCTCGCCAAGCAAAATGCTTTTGTCGCAATAATCGCTCACTTCGAGGTTCGATTTATATGATTTCGAATACTCAAATTTTCCTTTATTCATCTGATATACTTTAACTTGCATCGGGTCGTACTTTGCGCCAAACCAACTGCGAAATCGCAACTGCAATACTGCCGAATCGGCTACTGCACCTTCGGGAAACTTAAAATCGACCGGCGGTTGTACCTGTGTCAGAATATCGGCGTGTAAAGTGCCATATTCAGGGTCGAAAAATGTGCCAAGTAAAAACGAGTCGGGTTTTGAATAAATATAAGGAATTTCGATATTGCTGGTTTGGAGATATATAGTGGCTGTATCAACCAGTATTTTATCGCCTTCGGGCTGAATTTGAACGCCCATATCGCTAACATTTTCATTACACGAAATTATGGTTGTCGCTACAATACAAATTAAGCAGGTAAATAAAAAATTGTGTCGCATATAAATTTTGATTTTTTTTATAGTGGATTACAAAGCATTGTAAAAATCTTGATAATCAGTAACATAGTCATTGGTAAAAGGCAGATATTTTATCTTGCTTTGATTAAGATGTTCGAGCACTTCGCCGTTAATGTCCGGTGCTGCTAACACTACCGCATCCGAATATTGTATGGCAAATTTGCTAAGCATCACAAAATCTACTTGTTTTTTAGCAAGTTGAGCGAGATGTTCTTTTTTCACTCCGCTGATAATTAAGTTATTAGCAAAATTTTGACGGAACGATACCTTGTAATCATCATTTAAAATAGAATACACTACTTTTGCGCTACTGAAAAATGGGTCTTGGTTGTAGGCTTTTTTGATATACATCGGCGCAATGGCACTCATCCAACCTTGACAATGAATAATATCCGGTGTCCAGCGCAGTTTTTTGACAGTTTCCAGCACACTGCGCACAAAAAAGATACTACGTTCATCGTTATCACCAAATTCCACGCCATCTTGGTCAGTAGTCATAAACTTTCGCTGAAAGTATTCTTCGTTGTCGATAAAGTAAACTTGTAAGCGTGAAGGTTGCAGTGACGCTACTTTGAGCATCAGAGCGTGGTCGGTATCATCAATAATTACATTCATTCCCGACAGACGAATCACTTCGTGTAACTGATGACGTCGCTCATTTATAGTACCAAATCGAGGCATAAATATTCTCACATCATTACCCTGCTCAAGCATCGTTTCCGGCAAGCGCCGCCCCATAATTGAAATGTCTGTTTCGGGTAAATAAGGAGTAATTTCCTGCGAAATGTAAAGAATTTTCTTCTTTTGTTTCATAAATTGTAGAAGTCGTTATATTTTGGCTGCAAAGATATAAAAAAAAAATCTTAATTTAGCAAGAATTTGCCAAGATAACTTTTTTTGAGGTTTGTTATTTTTTTTCGTTAATTTACATACAACTCAGTCAATATGTTAATAATCACCGCATTAATTAGTGTAATTAAATTATTATTGCCAATGTTAAATAACTATAAATTGCAATTTATGCCATACTGTTGCCGTATAATTTGCAAGTTTTGGATAACATAACGATTGATAACAACATATATTTGCGCCATATTTTCAATATATAAAAGATGGCGACTAACGGTTTTTACAGTTGCTCAACAAAAGTGATGGTGGGCAGAAATTTTGGCACAGTTTGACAGCGAGCAGCAGATAAACGATATTACACTTTTTTGAAAAAAAATTGCAAAAAAATAACTTTTTGTTTAGAATTAAAAAAATAATAGTATTTTTGCACTTTCATTATAAACGGATATAATATAATTATGATATAAAAAAAATGCGTAGTTAATACGCACAAAATAAAAGACATATAAACTTAGCGTTTGCTATATTCTTGCTTTCGAAACTTGAGAAATTTCAGAAATCACACAATGAATAAGGATTGTGAATTAATATTTATGAACAATTGCAAAATATTTTTATTGTGAACAGTAACAAAAGAATATTGTTTATTTCAAAAATAATTTGTACTTTTGCAGTATTAAATATGTCCCGAATATATGTAATATTTGGGACAACAATATACAAATAATATGGCTGATACTGTTGAATTTCAAATACTTACAAAAATAAAAAAAGCCAAGAGGGGTGCGCTGTTTTTTAACGATAATTTCGCTTCGTTTGGCAGTGCTGAAACGATCAGGCGAACGCTAAATCGTTTAGTCGAAAAAGGCGAACTTGATAGAGTTTCGCAAGGAATTTTTTTTCGTCCGCAAATTGACGACATTATTGGCAAAATCACCCCCCAAATAGAAGATATTGCCGAAGCCATTGCAAGGCGCGACAAGGCAAAAATCGTTCCCACAGGCGCGTATGCCTTAAATCGGTTAGGACTTTCTACGCAAGTGCCAATGAACATTGTTTATCTTACAGATGGCTCTGCACGCAAAGTAAAAGTTGGCAATTACACCATTTCGTTTATCAGAACTTCGCCAAAAAATGTGGCTGCTATTGGGAAAATAAGCCGTTTGGCGATACAGGCATTGAAAAGCATCGGCAAAGATAATGTGAGCCAAGCCGAGATTGAACACATACAAAATATTTTGCTGAAAGAGAAAATAGCATACCTTGAACACGATTTGCGCATTGCACCTGCTTGGATTAAGGAAATA
>JAITXR010000296.1 GCA_031284665.1 Paludibacter sp. | reverse complement strand
GAACAGGCGCAATGCCCGATTACACGTCGCCTTATGATTTGCCGTGGATTGCGGATATTACGGATATAACCACCATTGTTATTCAAAACGGCATCACGGCTATTGGAACCAATGCTTTTAGTGAGCACATCAATGTAACTTCGGCGACTATTCCTAATTCGGTAACGACTATTGGCGAAAGGGCTTTTCGAGCGTGCATCGCTTTACCGTCGATAACTATTCCCAATTCGGTAACGACTATTGGAAATAACGCTTTTGCTAATTGCATCGGTTTAACAGGCGCATTAACCATTCCCAATTCGGTAACGACTCTTGGAACGGCTGCTTTTTTGAATTGCACAGGTTTAACATCATTAACTATTCCCAATTCGGTAAGCTCTATTGAATATCTAACTTTTGGTAATTGTAAAGGTTTAACATCAGTAACTATTCCCAATTCGGTAACGACTATTGGAGAGAGGGCTTTTTTGTATTGCGAAGGTTTAACTTCGCTTCGCCTTGGTACTTCGCTTAGTGCTATTGGAGAGAGTGCTTTTGCCGGTTGCAGCGCTTTAACATCTATCAGCGCACTTACCACAACACCTCCCACACTTGGAGTGGATGTTTTTGATGATGTAACGCTATCCGCCATTACCCTTGCCGTACCCACATCCGCCGTAGCCACCTACAACGCTGCCGATGTATGGAAAGAAATGAATGTGGTAGGCGGCGCATCCGCCATTGCCGATGTGCAGGCAAACACGAGGTTGCAAATATTCCCCAACCCTGCCACCGATTTTGTAACAATCACCTCCCCAAGCCTCCCCGAAAAAGGAGATGTAAATACGGTAATAATTACAGATTTGCAAGGGCGCACGGTTGGCAATTACGAATTACAAATTACGAATTACGGCGCAACAATTAATGTGTCGGCATTACCAGCAGGAGTGTATTTTGTAAAGGTAGGAGATAGCGTGGGGAAATTCATTATTAATTGATAATTGATAATTACTACTGATGCACTAAATTGTTAATAGGTTTAACTAAAATAAAGATAATTGTTCTTTGACATTTTGATTTTTCATGACTTGAAAATCTGTATTTTCCGTAAGCAGCTCCCTGATTGGCGTTTTGTCAAACAGCGAAGTGCCTAAAATCTGCATAATTTCATGGATAGAGAGCTGACTTTTGACCATTTGCTTGATATATGCAACAAGCAAATGTGAACAAACAGCCATCCATAAATGAGTTTTAACAGCATTTTCGGAGTATCCCCAAAATTTTTTGACAGTCAGATTCTGTTTTAGCCATTTGAAAAAAACTTCTATTTGCCAACGGTTTTTATACAAATTGGCAACTTCAAAGGCTGAAACATCAAAGTTATTTGTCAGAAAAACCAACAGATTGTCGTTTTGGCTGTCATAAAACTCAACTAAACGCAGTCTTTGCGGATACAATTTTTTGGATTTAGCAACGGTCAGTTCTACTATTTTGTCAGTTCTCAATTCTGTATTTTGGTCAATGTTGAAATTTTGCTCTATAACTCTGTATTGCATAGATGTTTTTGCTCTTGTTACAAAAAACGCAGCTGCATTATTTATCCGAAACAACGCCTCAAAATCAACATACGCTTTGTTCATCAGATAAATGGCATTGGCGTAAAACGGAATGACATCCAACGCATTGCTATCGTGCCATTTGCCGTCTGTGATAAGAATAAATTCGGTTATGCAGCCTCGCAAATTCAGCAAAGTGTGCATTTTGACCGCCCCGCGAGAATATTTTCCTTCTGCCCAAGTGCAAAGATTAATACTCACCGAAATGCTGGTTGAATCTAATGCGTAGATTTCATTCTCAATATCAATTTTGGGAATGGAACTATTGGCATACAAAGGACGAACAAGCGACATTAAATATGTAACGAAATCGGCGAAAATCTGACTGTTACGGCTCTCATTGGCACGCGAAAGAACGGACGAATCAACCCATTTATTTATTCCTAAATGGCACAACTGATGACTATGTGCTTTCAAACAAGTGCTAATTGACCGCAGAGAATTCAACGAAGCCAACTGACCAAAGAGTAATTGAACAAATTGATTCCAACAGTCGAAACCGCGATTGTGTTTGTTGCCGTTATAGCGCTTTACGCACTTGTTGAACTCGTACTTATCAACAAATGATAATACCTGAGAAAATACATATTTACCTGAATACATAATAAGTTTGTGGTTTAATGAATAAAAAACCGCAAAATTACTTTTTTCAAGCCCAAAAATCAAAGAACGCTTATAATATATTTAATATCAATTAATTACAAGAAAATTTTAAAATTTAGTGCATCACTACTATTTACATTAATATGTTTTTGTTCACTCTCCGCTTATTAACTATTAATTAGAATCGTCCTTTCCACAGCATTCGCAGCCATTCGCCAAGTTTTTTTTCTGCTTGATTTTCTTGCACTTTCCAGATTCGGCGTTTTGCGATTTTGTCGGGCAGGAATTGTTGTTCTACAAAGTTATTTGTAAAATCGTGGGCGTATTTATAATCTTTTCCGTAATTCAGGTCTTTCATCAGTTTGGTTGGCGAATTACGCAAATGCAGTGGCACAGGCAAATTTCCCGTTTCTTCAACCATTGCAAGTGCCTCATCTATTGCCAGATATGCCGAATTGCTTTTTGGCGAGGCGGCAAGGTAAATAGTAGTTTGCGAAAGGATTATTCGGCTTTCGGGGAAACCAATTTTATGTACCGCATCAAAGCAGGCGTTTGCCAGCAGCAGGGCATTAGGATTGGCAAGTCCAATATCTTCGGCAGCCAAAATCATCAATCGGCGAGCGATAAATTTCGGGTCTTCGCCACCAGCCACCATTCGCGCCAGCCAATAGACAGCCGCATCGGGGTCGCTGCCTCGCACCGATTTTATAAAGGCAGAAATAATGTCGTAGTGCATTTCGCCGTCTTTGTCGTACGCCATTGGGTTTTGTTGCAGGCGTTCGGTAACTGTTTCGTTGGTAAAATGGATAATGCCTTCGGGTTGCGCCGACACCACAAGTTCGATGATATTCAACAGTTTGCGAGCATCTCCACCCGAAAAGCGCAAGAGAGATTCAGTTTCGTCAAGATGAATTTCTCTGTTTTTCAGTTCAATATCGCTTGAAATTGCACGTTGCGCAAGGTCGAGCAAATCGTCATTATCAAGCGATTTGAGGACATAAACCTGACAGCGCGAGAGCAATGGCGTGATAACTTCAAATGATGGATTTTCGGTTGTTGCGCCGATAAGCGTTACCGTCCCATTTTCGACCGCTCCGAGCAACGAGTCCTGCTGCGACTTGCTAAAGCGGTGGATTTCGTCGATAAAAAGCACCGGATTTCCACCTGCGGCAAACATTCGGCTTTGCTTTGCTTTTTCAATCACTTCGCGCACATCTTTTACGCCTGACGACACCGCGCTCAGCGTGTAAAAAGGGCGTTGCAGGGTATTTGCAATAATGCGCGCCAAAGTAGTTTTGCCCACGCCGGGAGGTCCCCACAGGATAAACGACGCAATATGACCCGATTCGAGCATCCGACGGAGGATTGAGCCTTCGCCCACAAGGTGCTTTTGACCTACATAATCGGCAAGTGTTTGCGGACGAAGCCGCTCGGCAAGAGGTTGCATAGATAGTTAATAGTTTATAGTTTATAGTTTATAGTTAATAGTTTATAGTTAATAATTTATAGTTAATAGTTTATAGTTAATAGTTTGTAGTTTATAGTTTATAGTGGAGAGTGAAAAACTACTAATTTGGTTGTTCATCACTAATCACTGAATTATTTTTTTGTCAAATATAAATACTTTTTTATTAATAATGCGAATCAAGAGTTGAAAATTTACTGATTTTTTGTCCCGTTAGAGCCTGCCCCGATATGTCGGGGGACAATATGTTGGTAGAAACAGTTGTTTGTTGTTGTTCACTTAGTGATTAATGAAAAGACTACTATATAGTGGTTAATGGTCAATGGTCAATGGTTAATGAAAAGACTACTAATTAGATATCTTCTATCTTCTCTAACTTCTATCTTCTAACTTCTAACTTCTATCTTCCATCTTCTATCTTCTATCTTCTATCTTCTACAAACTATAAACTATAAACTATTCACTAAATCAAATTCCGCCCAAAACTTCGATAAGTATCCTTTTCGATTTCGATTTCAGGCTCGCTGTAAACCGCTTTGCGGGGTAAAGCAAAATTCAGGTATTTAATGTCGATACCCCGCGCCAACCACTGCTGCTCGTAGTAAGTTTTGATATTTAACAGAGGAAAATTATGCTCTGCGCTGTAAATATTATCGATTGTGCAATGGGGTAAAAATTGATTTTTTTCAATCATTGCTCGCGTGTACGAAAACATAAAATTACTGTCGGTTTTAAGGTGAATTAAGCCGCCATCGACCATAAAACGGCTGTAAATTTCCAAAAAACGAATTGAAGTCAGCCGTTTCGTGGTTTTTTTCATTTGCGGGTCGGGGAAGGTAAGCCAGATTTCGCTCACCTCGTTTTCGGCAAAAAAATATCCGAGCATTTCGATATTTGTACGCAGGAACGCCACGTTTTTCAATCCATTTTCCAGCCCGCGTTTTGCGCCAGCCCACATTCTTGCCCCTTTAATATCTACCCCGATAAAGTTTTTGTCGGCAAACATTTCAGCCATTGCAACACTGTATTCACCTCTGCCACAGCCAAGTTCGAGAATTATGGGATTGCTGTTGCCAAAAAACTTTTCGTTCCACTTGCCGCGCATCGGATAACGCATCCCTTCCTGCTGCAACTGCTGAGCAGAACATTGGAACACATTCGGGAAAGCCTCCATTTCGGCAAATTTTGTCAATTTATTTTTACTCATAATTTAATAGAAGATAGAAGTTAGAAGATGGAAGTTAAAGAAGTTATAAAATTCATAAAGTTCGTAAAGTTAAAGAAGATAGAAGTTA
Source organism: Paludibacter sp. (assembly GCA_031284665.1). Classification (GTDB taxonomy): domain Bacteria; phylum Bacteroidota; class Bacteroidia; order Bacteroidales; family Paludibacteraceae; genus JAITXR01. The sequence continues at coordinate 5,944 of JAITXR010000296.1, read as the reverse complement.
GAGAAGTTTGAAGATTTGAATAGTTTGAAAAGTTACCTAATTAGTAGTTTTGTCAATTTTTACATTTCTTAATTTCTTAATTGCCTCATTGTTTATTAGCACATTTTTCTTTGCTCTATTTCGTGCAAAGTTAGTTAAAAAACGCAAAACATAATAATTTCTTATGTTTGTTTCGTACATTTGCACAAAAAAATTTCCCTTTACAATAATGCTCAAAGAACTGATTTCGTCCCAAACTTGCGCCAAATGTCGCTTTTGCTGCACTTTCGACAGCAGTGATGCTTGGGAATTGCCTGTAATCGATGGGCAACTTGCTCAAACGTCGGCATTGCAGCACTGCCGCTTTGATGTAAAAAATTCAGTATGCAAATTTGCGCCTCAATACAATAGCGAAGGCTTGTTTGCCTGCCCAATGCTGACCGAAAACGGCTGCCGACTTGGCGACAATAAACCTTTCGATTGCCGATTGTGGCCCCTCAGAGTGATGACGGCAGGGAATTATTATTTGCTCACTTTGTCGCCAAATTGTCCGGCAACAAGCCAACATTCGCTAACTACGATTATTGAATTTATCGAAAAACACAATATCGCTCAAATCGCTTTTGACAATGCGCAACAACACAGCCAAGCATTACATCATTATATTGACGGTTATCCTGTTTTTGCAATCAAAAAAATTACTAACAAAGAATTATGAATTTCGCAGCCATTACACTCGAAGATAAAAATACTATTGAAAAATACACCGTCTATTCCGACAGCAAATGTTGCTATCTCAATTTCTTAAATCTGATTTGTTGGCAAGATTTGTTCAAAACACAATTTGCAATCAAACACGATTTTCTTTTTATGCGTTATCGCAGTCAAGATGCATACGTTTATATAATGCCGATGGGCAGAGGAAAAACAACGGAGGCTTTCGACATTTTACTCGATTTTCTGCACACTCAAGCCGAGCCTTTCAAAATTCAAAGCCTCAGCCCGCACGATACCGAAGTGATAAATGACATATTTCACAACCAAATTGTGTGGGACAGCAATCGCGATTCGTCGGAATATATTTACCTTCGCCGCGACCTTGCAACTCTTGCCGGCAAACGATTACAGCCAAAGCGCAATCATATAAATCAATTTTTACGCGCTTACCCCGATTACGAGTATCTGCCTCTCACAAAGGAACTTACGCCGCAATGCATCACGCTTTACGAATTGTGGAGAGAAAATACCGCAAACCGAGTTGATATGTTAAGTCGCCAAACCGAACACAGTGCTATTTTGCTGGCTTTTGCCAATTACGACACTTTTAATCTGTCGGGTGGCGTGTTGAAAGTGAACGATAAAATCGTGGCGTTTACTTACGGCTCTGCAATTAATAACAATACTTTTGATATTTGTGTCGAAAAAGCCGACACTGCCTATATTGGGGCTTATACTATGATTAACAGAGAGTTTATACGGACATTACCCGAAAATTTTGAATATATTAACCGCGAAGAAGACCTTGGATTACTTGGATTGAGGCAGGCTAAAATGTCGTACAGTCCCGCCTGTTTACTCGAAAAATATATAGGCACACCAAAGTTTTAGTATTTGTTTATCTTATTTAATACGATTTTGACAAAAAAGATAAAAAAATAATTTACTTTTGCAATTAATTGTTCATATACAACTAAATAAAACCACAAACCACACTAACCACTCGAACAAAAGAAAAAAAAGTTCGTGATGTTTGTGATGTTCGTGGTAAAAAAAACAAAATAAAAAAAATGAAATATTTATTTATCACATTATTATCAACATTAGCCCTGTTTTCGTGCCAAGACGGCAGAACTTACGCCGAACAGTTAAAATCCGAAGAACGTTTGATTAACGATTATATAAAACGAAATCATATAACGGTAGTCAAAACCAAACCTGCCAAATGGAGCGAAAATGTTTACTGGAAAACTCCAAGCGGGCTGTATTTTCAACTGACAGATGTGGGCGACACTACGAGCGCGAGCGTTATGCCGAACGATATTGTTATTGCACGTTATAGAAAAATTACGCTGAATGTAAATCCTGATACTGTGTCAACATGGAATACTATCGATAATTTATACCCGGATAAATTCAATTATTTAGATATGTCGCAAGTCTGCGAAGGTTGGCACGAAGCCGTTTCGTATATGAAATACAACAATTCGCGCGCAAAAATGATTATATACTCCAAATTAGGTTTTACCGAAGACGAAAGCGCGGTAATTCCGTATATTTACGATTTCCGCATCAAACTTCAAAAATAATATGGCTTTAATTGCTTCAATATCAGGGATAAGAGGAACTATTGGAGGCGCACCTGCCGAAGGACTTAATCCACTATCGCTGGTAAAATTTACTTCGGCTTTTGCAAGTTTTATCCATCAGGACAACACGCAAGGCAGCCGCAAAATTGTTGTTGGGCGCGATGCCCGAATTTCAGGCGAAATGGTGAACAACATTGTGTGCGGAACATTAATGGCTGCCGGTTTCGACGTTGTAAACATTGGTTTGGCATCTACGCCGACCACCGAAATTGCAGTTGTGAACGAACAGGCGGCAGGCGGAATAATCATTACTGCAAGCCACAATCCAAAACATTGGAACGCACTGAAACTCCTTAATCGTAATGGGGAATTTCTCAACGCTGCACAGGGCGAAAAAGTACTGCAAATAGCCCAAAGTGAAAATTTTGAATTTGCAGATGTCGATTCGCTGGGCAAAATGACCGAGCGGCACGACTACAACTCAATCCACATACAAAAAATTCTCGAACTGCCACTTGTTGATATTGATGCCGTAAAATCGGCAAATTTCACTGTTGCCATTGATGCTGTGAACTCTGTGGGCGGAATTGTTGTGCCTCAACTTCTTAATGCGCTTGGAGTAAAATATATCGAAAAAATCAACTGCGACCCAAGCGGCAATTTTGCACATAATCCCGAGCCGCTGCCACAACATTTAACTGAGATTGCCGAAAAAATGAAAAGCGGTAAAATTGATGTCGGCTTTGTGGTTGACCCAGATGTTGACCGTTTGGCAATTGTGTGCGAAGATGGCTCTATGTTTGGCGAGGAGTACACTTTGGTGTCCGTTGCCGATTATGTGCTGCAAAACACGCCGGGAAATACGGTTTCAAATTTAAGTTCCACGCGCGCTTTGCGTGATGTAACTGCCAAATACGGAGGAAATTATTTTGCATCAGCCGTTGGGGAAGTGAATGTGGTCGAAAAAATGAAGGAAAACGCTGCAATTATCGGAGGCGAAGGCAATGGCGGTGTGATATATCCCGCTTGCCATTCAGGACGCGATGCCTTGGTGGGAATTGCGCTGTTTTTGAGTAATTTAGCAAAATCAAAACTCACGGTTTCGCAACTTCGCGGCAGTTATCCAAATTATGTTATATCCAAAAACAGGATAGATATTTCGCCACAAACGGATGCAAACAGTCTGTTACAAAAACTCAAACAACATTATCGTAACGAGCAAATAAACGAAATCGACGGCGTAAAAATTGATTTGGCTGATGGATGGATTCATCTCCGGCGGTCGAACACCGAGCCAATATTCAGAATATACTGCGAAGCCGCCACAACCCAACGAGCCGACGAACTAACAAATGAAGTGAGAAAAGTGATTGGTTAGTATAGAGTTTGAATAGTTTCCTAATTAGTAGTTTTTCATTAACCATTTATCATTTATCATTTATCATTATCTTCCAATCTCATTTTTACCTCATTTTCTTTACAGAACAAGCTCAGTAGCCAATACATTTTTTACCTTATTTATTACCTTATTTTCTCCGCACACGGCGATTTGTAAGGGTGTTGCATGCAACGCCCCTACAATGTGGGTGGTAGGGCATTTTTACCCCGAGTTTCACTCGGGGTTATGCACAGATAACTCCTACGGAGTTGGGACATTGCATACGTTCATTATGTTTCCTTATCTTGCTATAAATCAATATACAAAATTCGTCGAAACGTTTTTACTAAATCGTCAGTACGTTTTATGAAAAACGTACCGACGTTTTTGGAAAAAGGTCTTGACGTTTTTTATAACTTCTCCTTACACCCCGCTCGCGCCGATACCGTTTCGTATGATGTCGCTTGTCTGTAGAGACGCGGCATGCCACGTCTCTACAAGGCGGCGGGCTGTTCATCGCTCATCGTTAATCATTATTTTGTTTTTCTCGTTGTTTGGTATTAACTCTAACAGCGTTTTAAACCCTGTTAGAGTTTAATAATTTCGGGAAGAAAGTGCTGAAAAATAAGCAAATTACATTTCTTGGCACGAAACGAATAATAAAGCAAAATATTTATTTTGTGTTATAGAAATCTTTCAAAACAAAAAATGCCTGTTTTTTTATTCCATTATTGGAAATCAAGCCTTTGCGATTAAAAAAGTCCTGTATGCCATTAAGTTGGCGACGGGGAGAATAAAAATCAACCAAAATCCACGGGCTTGTTCCTGCAAAACCGTCTATGCGGTCGTACATCGCAAGGGTTTCCTTGTATAATTCCGCCTGATATTCTTCTGTCCAAATTTCAGATTTGTCGCCATGCCGTCCTTGCAATGCGCCTGCACCAAATTCGCTGATAAAGAACGGTTTATCGTAAGGAATTGTCCATTGACGAGTTTTCAAGTCTTCGATAGTTCCGCCATACCATCCCAAGTAATTATTGAAACTGATAATATCAACATATTTGTTCATATAATCTTCCACTTTGCTCGAATTATTGCCGTTGCCTGTTACTTCCATTGCCATACTTATTAAGCGGGTATTGTCTTTTTCGCGGGCAAATTTGGCAAGATTAGCCAAAAACACATCGCGGGCATCGCTGTGCGGCGTTTCGTTTGCCACCGACCAAATAACTATGTTACAGCGGTTTTTATCGCGGTCAATCATATCGTTTAATTGTTGTTGTGCGTTGGCGTAAGTGTCGGGATTTTCCCAATGAATAGTCCAATAAACAGGGATTTCAGACCAAACCATCATTCCTAATTTTTCGGCTTCGCGCAGCATATTTTCGTTGTGCGGATAATGCGCCAAACGAACAAAGTTGCAGCCCAATTCTTTAGCCCAACCCAATAAAATTTTGGCATCGTCAGCCGACCACGCGCGTCCTTGACGGTAAGGGGCTTCTTCGTGAATGGATATTCCTTTCAAAAAGATTTTTTTGCCGTTCAAACGCACTTCTTTGCCTACGGTTTCGATTTGGCGGAAACCGATTTTGTCGTTGATTTTTTCACCGCCGAGAGATAGGGTTACATCATACAATTTCGGATTTTCGGGTGTCCATAATTGAGCTTTGGTTTTAATGCTAAATGAGGCAGTGCCCGATTCATCTGTTGATAGCGTTTGTTTGATTTTCAGTTCCGGAATTTCAAAAATAATTGATTTGCCGGGCACTTGTTGGCTTAACTTAATGTTGCCCGCAATAACATCGGATTTCCCTTTTTCCAATTGAACAAAATAATCATCAATAAACACTTCGGGAACATCCACTATCAAAACTTCGCGCGTAATTCCGCCATAATTCCACCAATCGGCATTGACGGTTGGCACACCTTCGGGTTTTCGCTCGTTGTTTGCCAGAACGATAATAAAATTATCGCCATCTTTTATTTTGTCCGTTATATCAAAATTGAAAGGCGTAAAACCTCCGATATGCTCGCCTATTTTTTCACCATTAAGATACACTTTGGCATCGTAATTTACTGCGCCAAAATAAACAAATGTTTTATTATTCGGTTTTTTTGTGTAATTAAAATCTCTCTTAAACCAAAGGCTGCCTTCGTAAAAAAACAGTTGCGGATTTCGCGTGTTCCAGTCGGACGGAATAAGCATCAGCGGGGCGGTATCAAAATTATATTCCACCAAATCGGCTTTGTGTTGCGCTTTTTTGTTTTTGAAAAATCCGTT
>JAITXR010000265.1 GCA_031284665.1 Paludibacter sp. | reverse complement strand
AAAACGCAGTACTGCAATGCGGGCAATGATACACGCTAAATAAATCCGGCTCTTGATAGCCCGGCACTGTTTCGCTTTTAAGTTCTGCTGCTTTTCCGCAAAGCAAACATTTTGTGGTTTTATTCATTGTGAAAGTTTGAATAGTTTGAGAAGTTTGAAATGTTTGAAAATTAGAGACAAGGCATACCTTGTCTGTACAAGTTTCCAAATTAGTAGTTTTGTCAATTTCTAAATTTTACATTTTACATTAATTTAGGCGTTTAGTCTCCAAAAAAGTGCATTTCTTTACCTTCGTAATAATTTATAAATGCTTGATTTACCAATCTATTGCCTCCCGCTGTGGGATAATTTCCGGTAAAATACCAGTCGCCGCTATGATTTGGGCAGGCGATATGCAATCCTTCAACTGTTTGATATACAAGTTCAACCGGACAGTCAACTTCGGCGGGAGTAAGCATTTGTGCTATTTTTCCCGAAATTTGCTCAACCGTAAAAGGCTCGTAAATTTCTTGTACATAATTGTGCACTTGTTCTTTTGGCAAGTTTTCCTGTGCTTTTGATTTTTGATAAACGTCATCAATAATTTTTTGCAGTCCCATATCTTTAAGTAACTGAATAGCAGCCCTAAAAGCGCAAAATTCGCTCATTTGCGACATATCAATTCCGTAATAATCCGGAAAGCGAACTTGCGGCGAGGAGGAAACAATTACTATTTTTTTCGGCTCCAAACGGTTAAGAATTTTCAAAATGCTTTGTTTTAATGTCGTTCCGCGTACTATTGAGTCGTCGATTGCCACTAAATTATCCTGTTTATTGCGCCGTATCGAGCCGTAAGTAATGTCGTAAACGTGAGTTGCGAGGTCGTCGCGCTCATTGTTTTTTGAAATAAAAGTACGAAGTTTTATGTCTTTCAAAAGCACTTTTTGAGTATTTACGGTTTTTCCTGTTTGGCGTTCAATTTGTTCGGTCATTCCATAAAAAGCAACTTCGGCAGTATTTGGAATAAACGAAAAAACGCTGTTATCTATATCATTATCAATGGCTTGTAGAATTGGAGTGCTAAGTAATTCACCAAGTTTTTTTCTTTCGTTGTAAATATCCTTATCGTTACCTCTCGAAAAATATATTCGTTCAAACGAGCATTTTGCGCTCTTGCCGTCGGGGATTCTGATAGTTTCAAACATCACTTCTCCGCTTTTCTTTACAATTAACGCCTCGCCTTCGCCTAATTCGTGGACATCTTCTTCTTTTACATTCATAGCCGTCTGAATTACAGGTCGTTCGGAGGCAATCACCACTATTTCGTCGTCTTTGAAGTAATATGCCGGACGTATTCCCTTCGAATCTCTGAAAGCAAACATATCGCCATGCCCCAAAATTCCGCAAATTGCATATCCACCGTCCCACAATTTTTCGGCTTTACGGATAAATGAGGCAATATTCAAATTTTCTTCAATTTTTCGAGTAATGGCAAGGTCGTTTGAATAGCGCAATTTTAACTGGTCGTATTTGCTTTGTACTTCTTTATCAAGCAGATAGCCTAATTGCTCAAGCAAAAGAAAAGTGTCGCCCTTATCGCGTGGATGTTGACCTTTAAGTGTAAGATATTCAAATAGTTCGTCAACATTTGTAAGGTTAAAATTTCCGGCAAGCACCAAAGTACGATTTTTCCAATTATGACGGCGTAAAAATGGATGTACATAACTCAAACCGCTTCGTCCGGTAGTGCTGTATCGCAAATGACCGAGATAGAGTTCACCGGCATAAGGCAATGTTTGCTTTGCAATTTCGGGATTGTCGATAGCGGCATCAGGAATATTGCTCACCTGCGCAAAAATCTCCTGAATGGCATTTTTGCCTTCGTTTCGTTCGCGCCAGATATACTCTTCGCCGGCAGGCATATCGAGTTTTACGGTTGCCAAACCTGCACCTTCCTGTCCGCGATTATGCTGTTTTTCCATCAGCAAATACATTTTTTGCAAACCGTACTGCCAAGTACCGTATTTTTGTTGATAATAATCAAGAGGCTTTAGAAGCCGTATCATTGCTATTCCGCACATATTTGAATAAAATTAGAAGTTACAGAAGTTAAGATGTATAGGGTTTTATTTGATTATGAGTTGATTGCGTACTTATTTTATTTTATATTTTGGCACAAATTTATACTATATTTGTGCCAAAAATTACGACACAAAGATAAAGATAATAATTGAAACTCCGAGTTTGTTTTACAAATTCCTTTTCCCTTTATACCACAAAACAAGTACAAGTAAAATTGCCAAAACTATCAAACTTGGCTCGCTCATTCGTTGCGAATCTTCGTCAAGGTCTAACGATTTGTTGCCGGACAAAACTTGTTCCTGTTTCTTTTTGAGCATGGCTTTTTGGGCTTCGTTTTCAACCACAATATACGATGTAGCAGGGCTCATTATTTTTGAAATGAAACTGTATTTTACCAAATTCAACCATACTCTGTCCGATGTTTCGGGGTGTAAAATTTGCGATGCCCATTTTCCTTGCATTGTTAAAGCCGATTGCCAATTTTTCTCTTTGATTTCAGTTTCAGCAGTTTTAAAAATATCTTTTTTCAGGATGATGCTTGGCTCATTATTGTTTGGTAAATATGCTATCGAATTGTCAGAAAGTTTGTATTCCAAAACACTTTGGTCAAAAGTATGAATTCTGGTAGCGGAAAGCATATACTCTTGTTCCCATGAGCCGTACAAAACCAGATGAAAATCTTCTTCTTTGGGATTGTGAATTAACGAATGTGCTTCTAACTTTCCACTGTCAGTAAGATTGAAAAATAAATTACTTTCGGGAAATGCAAATTTGAAGTCGGAAAAATCTTTATCTAAAA
>JAITXR010000254.1 GCA_031284665.1 Paludibacter sp. | reverse complement strand
AGGAAATGCCAAGTTTTTTAGATAATCTTGTTCGTGCCGCTTTACTCTGTCTGGTGCAGGTTTGTAGCCTGTCCATAAAAACAATAAAAAGTTTGTAACTTTGTGCCAAACGGAGCAGTAGAGACGCGGCATGCCACGTCTCTACAATGCGGGCTGCTCATCACTTATCACTAATCGTTAATCACTTCTTTGTGTCGTCGTGTTCCAAAAATGTATTTTTCTGTGCCATTGGGACGGCTGGGCATTTTTGGACAGAGTGGACGGATTTGGGTATTAACCATTTATCATTAACCATTAATCATTAATATTTATTATCCGCTTGCACAAGAAAATACACAATAACTTTCGAAAAAATATACTAAATTTGCAAGTGATTAGTTTTAATAAAACTACACAGCATTTGCAGTCAAGTTGCGCTTGAGCAATGCCGGAGAATATTATTTGAAATAAAAATAAAACGACAACAAAATGAAAAAACATCGCATACTTTGGGTTGACGACGAAATTGACCTCCTACGACCATATCTTATTTTCCTGAACGACAAAGGCTACGATGTTTCGACTGCCACTAACGGTAGTGATGCAATCGAACTTGTTCAAAATGAGCGTTTTGATATAGTATTTCTGGACGAAAATATGCCCGGTTTAAGCGGACTCGAAACCCTGACGCAGATAAAAGAAATTGACGCCGAACTGCCATTGGTGATGATTACCAAAAGCGAAGAGGAACACTTGATGGAAATGGCGATTGGCAACAAAATAGCCGATTATCTGACAAAACCGGTTAATCCAAGCCAAATACTGCTTACGCTGAAAAAAAATATCCATCGCCGCGAAATTGTAAACGAACAAACCGCTACTTCGTATCGCAGCGAATTTGGCAAAATCGGAATGGATATTAACGATTCGATGACCTTTGACGATTGGACTGAAATTTACCGCAAACTGATATTCTGGGAATTGGAGTTAGCCGAAACCGAAAACGGCATGGACGAATTGCTCCGTATGCAAAAAGCCGAAGCAAATGCGGCGTTCAACAAATTTATCAAGCGCAATTATCTTGATTGGTTTGAGCAGCCTGATAAACGCCCAATTCTGAGCCACGATATTTTCCGCAAAACCGTTTTTCCGCAACTCGACGAGGGTGAAAAAATTTTCTTTGTGCTGGTTGATAATTTCCGTTTCGACCAATGGAAAGTTATCCGCGAAATTATGAGCGAATTTTACACTGTGGAAAACGAGTCAATTTATTGCAGCATTTTGCCTACTGCTACTCAGTATGCTCGCAATGCAATATTTTCGGGACTTACGCCGCTGCAAATTCAGCAAATGTTCCCCGAATTATGGGTTGGCGAGGAAGATGAAGAGGGTAAAAACCTGAACGAGAGCGAGTTGATACAAACACAAATTCAGCGATTTAGGAAAAACTACACAATGTCGTATCATAAAGTGAACGACTCTGCTTTCTGCGAAAAACTTATCGAGCAACTGCCACGCCTTGCCGATACGCAACTAAATGTGGTAGTTCTTAATTTTATTGATATGCTTTCGCACGCTCGCACCGAATCGAAAATGATGCGCGAACTTGCAGCCGACGAACAGGCTTATCGCTCGCTGACAGTATCGTGGTTTCGCCATTCGCCTGTGTATGAGTTGCTTAAAGCAATTGCAGCACGAGGTTTTAAGGTTATTTTTACTACCGACCACGGCACTATTCGCGTCAAAGACCCGATAAAAGTTGTTGGTGATAAAAATATCAGCGTAAATTTACGTTACAAAGTTGGTAAAACTATGAGTTTCAACAAAAAGGAAGTGTTTGAAATCGCTCAACCTGCAAAGGCGGGTTTGCCAAGTCCAAATGTGAGTTCTTCTTATATTTTTGCCGGCACCGACGATTTTTTTGCTTATCCAAATAATTTTAATTATTACGCAAGTTATTACCGCAATACTTTTCAGCACGGTGGCGTTTCGCTCGAAGAAATGCTTGTGCCACTTATTACTCTGCAACCTAAATAATTTGCGCCGAAATTAACGAGTTCAAATAATTTTCCAAAAAAGTGTAGCCGCTTTTATCATATTTATTTGCATCGCTTTTATCGTTGGGATTCAGTCCATTGGCAGTTTCCCACGCATCGGGAATTCCGTCGCCATCCGAATCTTTGGGCGGAACACTCGATTGCAGTTCATTCCATCCGCCTACATCCTCCACTTTGTCGATAATACCTTTGTTGCCGAATGGAAATTTATTGCTACGAATTTGCTCTATAATGCGCTTTTCGTGCACATCGCGTTTTGGCGTAATTACACCTGCATATTTCAAAACCAAATCGTAAGCATTGGCAGCCGATTGAGTGTTTACTGGCGCAAATTCAAATGGTACAACTGCGCGGTTGCGGCTTTCGGATGTTCCTTCTTCAAAATCAACGCCGCCTTTCCAATTATCAGCCGAAATTTCAGGATAACCATCAATATAATTTCCATCGATATACCAAAGTCCGGTAAAACCCATTTTCTCTGAATTATCGATGCGTGCAATGCGCCGTTTTACATCGTCGAACGTGGCAGCACCGGCTTTGAAATAGTTATTTACAAGGTTGACTGACAGTGGTTTACCATCAGTTGTGCGATGTTGCCAATTAGAAATTACACAATTTCGGACATCGAGCATTACGGTTACATTTTGGTTATTTCCGGCTACGCTGACATTTCGCGCAACGGCATTTGCCAAAATATTGTGATGAAACGACGTTTTGTAACCGCCAATCGACGAGCCGTAACCGTGCGCGCCTTTTTCGTGAACAGAATTGTGGAGCGGCTCGGCAATTATACACCATTGAATAGTAGCAAGTTGACAACCATGCCAATTATTTACCGCCTCGTCGTTTGTCCAATTTACGGTACAATGGTCGATTATGACATTTGACGAATTTCGGATTTCAATCCCATCCAATTCCGAGCCTCGAAGACCGGAAGCCACACCGGGGCGTATCCGCAGACTTCGGATAATTACATTGTGCGTATTAACAATATGCAGCGAGTAATTTTTCAGACAAATGCCATCTCCCGGCGCGGTTTGTCCGGCAATGGTAATATAAGGTGAAGTTATGTTAATAAAAGATTTGAGTTCGATATATCCCGAAACTTTGAAAATCACAGTACGCGGCTCTTGAGTCTCCACGGCAGCCCTGAAACTGCCTTCTCCGTTGTCGTTCAGGTTTGTAACTTCAATCACTTTCCCACCGCGACCGCCTTTGGCATACATACCCCAACCTTCGGCTCCGGGGAAAGCAGGAAGAAGATTAGTTTGCGCATTT
>JAITXR010000224.1 GCA_031284665.1 Paludibacter sp. | reverse complement strand
TTATAAAAACCTAACTTCACCTTTAAATTGTCGCCCGCGGTCTTCGTAGTTTTCGAAAAGGTCGAAACTTGCGCAACATGGCGACAGCAGCACCGAGTCGCCCTGACAAGCAAGTTCGTAGGCAGCAGTAACGGCATCGTGCATTGATTGCACATCTACAATTTGTTTGCCGCTGCGGTCAAAAAACTCGTGCAATTTGCTGTTGTCCTTACCCAGAAAAACCAATGCTCTCACTTTTTGATACACAAGTTCTTCGATTTCGGAATAGTCGTTGCCCTTGTCGGTGCCGCCAAGTATCAACACCACAGGCGTTTTCATACTTTGGAGAGCATACCAGCAGGAGTTTACGTTGGTCGCTTTTGAGTCGTTTATAAAGCGGACATCGCGCACAGTTGCCACATATTCGAGGCGATGTTCCACTCCTGTGAAATTTCGCAGCGATTCGCGGATTGCATCTTTCCGCACATGCAAAATCGATGCCGCCAAACCCGATGCCATTGAGTTATAAGTATTATGGATGCCGTCTAATGCTAATTCTTCGGTGTTCATAGAAAAAATGGTATTTAGTAATTGAATTGTAATCTGTTCGTTTTCGACAAATGCTTTTGTTTTTTCGTTGCGGTTGAGCGCAAAGGGATAAAGCGTGGATTGCACTTTGCGCTTTTTGAGTTCTGCCTGAATTACAGGGTCGTCGTTCCAAAATATAAAAGCATCTTTTTCTGTCTGATTTTGAATTATTCTGAATTTTGAATCTATATAATTCTGAAATTGATAATCGTAACGGTCTAAATGGTCGGGTGTAATGTTCAGCAAAATAGCAATATCAGCCTTAAATTCGGTCATTCCATCCAATTGAAAACTGCTAAGTTCCAATACATAATAGTCGTGTTTTTCGCTTGCAACTTGCAGTGCCAAACTTTTGCCGACATTGCCCGCCAAACCTACGTTCAATCCTGCACTTTGCATAATGTGATAAGTGAGCATAGTAGTTGTAGTTTTGCCGTTACTGCCTGTGATACAAATCATTTTGGCATTTGTGTATCGCCCTGCAAATTCAATTTCGGAGATTATCGGGATATTGTTTTCCTTCAATTTTATGATAATCGCCGCCTTGTCAGGTATGCCGGGGGATTTTATTACTTGATTAGCCTTCAGAATTTTTTCTTCCGTATGTTTTTTTTCTTCAAATTCAATATTATTTTCGTCGAGCATTGCTTTGTATTGCGGTTTTATCTCGGCATTGTCGGACACAAACACTTCAAAGCCTTGCTGCTGCGCAAGTATTGCAGCACCTACACCACTTTCGCCCGCGCCCAAAACTACGATTAGGTTTTTGTGGCGGATTTCTTCGACCGTGATTTGGCGAACATCTTTTTTATCTTCGTCGGTATTGCCTTGCAAATCACCATAAGGTGCGGTCTGGCGGCTTCCTGAATTGTTGCGGATTTCCATAATATTTAGGTTTTTATAAATACAAATTGATTTTGCTCTAACCCTAACAGGGTTTTAAACCCTGTTAGGGTTAATTTAATGTTGTCTTTACTCTTTCATCTTTGTTCTTTGTTCCTCTTATCTAATCTTCAAAGTTATAATTGTTACTGCTGCCAAAATTAGCCCCACAATCCAAAAACGAATTACCATTTTTGATTCGGGAATGGGTATTAGTGGCTTGCGGATAAGCGATTCAATGGCGTTTGTTGTCTGAAAATGATGATGCAACGGTGCCATTTTAAAAATTCTTCGCCCTGTGCCGTATCGTTTTCTGGTAAATTTGAAATATGTTGTTTGGCAAATTACCGATAGACTTTCGACCAGAAACACTCCACAAAGTATTGGCAACAGCAGTTCTTTGCGAATAATAATTGCAAAAACGGCAATCACTCCGCCAAGCATCAAACTGCCGGTATCGCCCATAAATATTTGTGCCGGATGGGAGTTGTACCACAAAAAGCCGATAGTGGCTCCGATAAATGCTGCGGCAAAAATCACCAATTCGCTGGCGCGGGGAATGAACATAATATTAAGGTACGACGCCGAGTTCATATTACTCGACACGTAAGCCAAAATCCCCAGCGTAACACCAATTACTGCCGACAGACCGGTTGCAAGTCCGTCGAGCCCATCGGTTAGGTTTGCGCCGTTCGAGACTGCCGTAACGATAAAAATTGTTACCAGCACAAACAATATCCAAGTGGCAGCGGTGCGATATTTGGGCATAAAAGTTACTAAATCGCGATAATCCAAGTTGTTGTTTTTGAAAAACGGAATGGTGGTTTGCGCGGCTTTAATCGGCTCGCCAAAATTTGCGCCCAACACTTCTTGCTGTTGATTAGTAATCTCGCTATTTTCCTGAATCACAATATCAGGGCTTAACCACATCACCAAACCCACGATAAGCCCTAAGCCAACTTGCCCAATAATTTTGAATTTGCCTTTTAATCCTTCCTTGTTTTTCTTAAACACTTTAATAAAATCGTCTAAAAACCCGATTGCTCCTGTCCAAATTACGGTGATGAGCATCAGCCAAGTGTAGATATTTGTGAGGTCGGCTAAAAGCAAAGTTGGGATTACGATTGCCAATATAATAATAATTCCGCCCATAGTGGGAGTTCCTTTTTTCTGCATTTGCCCTTCGAGGTCGAGGTTGCGAATGGTTTCACCAATCTGTTTACGTTGTAATAGATTAATTAATTTCCGCCCAAAAATCGTGGCAATAAGCAGCGCAACAATAAACGACATTGCCGCACGAAACGAAATGTAATTGAACAACCCTACACCGGGAATGTCAAAAAATTTATCTAAATAAGAGAAAATGTGGTATAGCATAGTTTCTTTTCAATGATTAATGGTTAATGATTAATGATTAATATTGTCAATTTTATATAAATTTTTATATCTGTATTTTAATTTATGTTTAGTGATAACTACCATTGACGCATTACGGTTTTCAATCCCGTAGGGATTGTCGCTCGGTAGAAATAACGGACAACACATATTTCCAGCATTCTGTAGGAATGCATCCTTTGCCATTGGTAGCATTCCGTAGGAATGCAAGAAAGAGGGGCGGCGTATTTTTCTACCGAGCGATACATTCCTACGGAATGTTGCATTTGTATTAATTGTTTGTTTTCTTCGTGTCTTCCTGCCTTTGTGCCTTCGTGTTCAAAAAATGTCTTTGTCTTTTTTCTTTTTCTTTGTCTGAATCGGGATTACAGGATTAAATGATTTTCTTGATAATACATCTTATTTATATGTTAATTCCTTTATTGTTTTTTATTTTCTGGATTGCTTTGGGAAATACCCTCGCTAATCGGCTTGCCGCTTGGTTTACCAAGAATGACGGGCTGAGTTTGCTGTTTCGCATCTTATCATCTTAATCACTAAAATCAGGCAAATCAAAGTTCAAACAAACAATGACGGGCTGAGTTTGCCGTTTTGCATCTTATCATCTTAATCACTAAAATCAGGTAAATCAAAGTTCAGACAAACAATGACGGGCTGATGTTGCTGTATCCGCTCTTCATTTTACATTTTACATTCTACATTTCACATTTTGTCGTTAATCACTCTCTTCACTTCCTCCCTGTCATCAAAGTGATGTTTTACGCCTTGAATTATTTGATAATCCTCGTGTCCTTTGCCGGCTATTAATACTACATCGCCTTTTTGAGCCAAAGCGCAAGCGGTACGAATTGCTTGTCGGCGGTCTTCGATTACGAGTGTTTGCTGCTTTTGCAAAGGATTTAGACCGGCAAGCATATCATTCAAAATATCCGTTGGATTTTCGTTGCGAGGGTTGTCTGATGTCAAAATTGCTTTCCAACTGCCGATTACAGCCTCCTGCGCCATTAGCGGGCGTTTGGTTTTATCGCGATTGCCTCCGCAACCTACAACAGTTATTAATCGCCCATCTTTACCTGCAAGTATTTGATTTATTGTTGAAATCACATTAGTCAAAGCATCGGGCGTATGAGCATAATCCACAATCGCCACAAATCCGGCGGGCGCATTAATTGTTTCAAATCGCCCCGATACCGAGTGCAAAGTGCTGATAATTCGCAACGTTTCGGCACTGTCGGCACCGAGCAATACTGCCGCTCCAAATACTGCTGTGAGGTTGCTGGCGTTAAATTTCCCGACAAACGACACATAAACTTCCTGCTCGTTCATATTGAGCAACATCCCATTAATATCGGCTTCGATAATTTTTGTTTTGAAATCGGCTACCGTTCGCTGACTGTATGTGTGTTTTGCTGCCTTCGTATTTTGCAACATTACCAATCCGTTTTTATCATCAAGGTTTGTGAGTGCAAAAGCATTGGCGGGCAGATTATCGAAAAATCGTTTTTTGGCTTTCAGGTATTCCGTCATTGTGCCGTGATAGTCCAAATGGTCTTGCGTGAGGTTGGTAAAAATGCCTCCTGCAAAGTGTAAACCCGCAATTCGTCGTTGCTCCACAGCGTGCGAACTGACTTCCATAAAAGCGTAACTGCATCCTGCATCCACCATTTTGGCAAGCAGCGCATTGAGTTCCAAAGGGTCGGGCGTGGTGTGAGTTGCCTCTACCGCCTGCGTGTGGATATAATTTACAACTGTTGAAAGCAGTCCGGTTTTATAGCCCAACGCCTCGAAAAGTTTGTACAGCAAAGTGGCAGTAGTTGTTTTGCCATTTGTGCCGGTAACGCCCACGAGCGTAAGTTGTTCCGCCGGATTTCCATAATACTCGCAAGCAATAATGCCCAATGCCTCCAACGAATTTTCAACTTGCACAAAACACGCTTTTTTCGTCTCGTCATTCGGAATTTCCTCGCAAACTACCGCTGCGGCTCCGCTTTCGATGGCTTGATGGATAAAATTATGACCATCAACAGTTGTGCCGCGTGTGGCAATAAACAAATCGCCACTTGCCACTTGCCGTGAATCGAAACATACTTTATTGATTTCGATATTTGCGTTTCCTAAAACATTAGTTTTGGAAATCTGTGAGATTAATTTTTCGAGTATCATTTGTTTTATTATTATTAGTATTATGAATAGAGTCTATATTAATGTAGAATGTAAAATGTAAAATGTAGAATGAAAAAACTACTAATTAGCGAACTCTCCACTCTCAGTTCTCCACTAATTTTCAATTTCAATTTTCAATTCATCCAATGAATACTGCTTTCTCTTGAGGTGGAAAGCTCCCCGCAGCCCTAAAACATACTTTCAACTCGTGTTGAAACCTTCCCCGACACCTCGCGCACACTTTCTCTTGAGGTGGAAAGCTTCCCGTAGCCCTGCAACATACTTTCTACAAAGGAGGAAAGCTTCCCGCAGCCCTGCAACATACTTTCAACAAATGTGGAAACCCTCCCGCAGCCTGCTCATTTTACATTTTGCATTCTACATTCCCCGACACCTAAAACATACTTTCTACAAATGTGGAAACCCTCCCGCAGCCCGCTCATTTTACATTTTGCATTCTACATTTTACATTAAGCCCGCTCTTCACTAATTCAATTCCAACAACACCGACATTCCGGGTTTTATTCCGCTGCCGGGTTGAATTGTTTGCGCCACCACTTTTCCTCGTCCTGCGATACGCACATCTAACCCGATTTTCTTTAATGCGTAAATTGCGCTTTTTGCTCCCCAGCCTTTGCAGTCGGGCATTGAGGTGTATGCGTTTCCGAGCGAGTCGGTTACTATTGCACCGATTTTTTGCTCCGACGGTTTTATGCTGTCAATATTCAGGTTTAAATGTTGGGCAATTATGGATAAATCCTTTGTGCTGCCGGGTTTTATTTTTGCAAGTTTTATGCTTGTAGAGTCGTTTCTGTCCGGCTTAACCGAATTTCTTGACGATAAAATCATAGTCTGTTCGGCAATACTTTTCACTATCGAGCCGCTCATTCGTCCGCCGGATGCTGCTCCGATACTTGGCTCGCGCAACACTACAACGCAAGTATATTCGGGTTTGTCGTATGGGAAAAATCCGCAAAACGATACTTGATAACTTGTGCCATTTGTTTTATAACCCTGTTTGCCTTTCGAGATTTGCGCAGTTCCGGTTTTGCCTGCAATTTCGACTTTGTCGGACTGAACGGTTTTTGCCGTAGCGTAACCTTTGTCCCACACCACTCCGTGCAATGTTTCCTTTACTAATTGTGCAACTTCGGGCTTGCAAATATGTTCGTTGATAACTCGCGTTTCAAAACTTTTTACAATTTCGCCGTTTTTTACTATTGCTTTTACCACGCGAGGCTCTAAATATTTTCCGCCATTGGCAATTGAATTAAAAAATGCAAGTGTGTAGATTGGCGGAATTCCTGTTTCGTAACCTACCGACATCCAAGGCAGTGTAGTAGCCGACCACGTTGCCGAAGTCGAATCTTTCGGGTGCTTAATCAACGGCGATGCTGTGCCGGGGATATGGAGGTCAAATTTTTCTCTCAAGCCCATTTTAATAACTTTGTTTACATATTCGGCTTGATTATTTCCCCACGCCTTATACACTGCGCGCGAAACTCCTACGTTCGACGATGCGTAAATCGACTGTGCCAATGTCAAATCACCATAACCACCCCGATTGGCGTTGTGGTCTTTCATTGCCGCTTTGCCGTAATAGTACACGCCGTTGCCGGTGTGAATTGTGTCGTTTAAGTTGGCTTTTCCCTCGTCGAGCAATGCCATTAACGACACTACTTTAAAGGTAGAGCCGGGTTCGGACAAGTTCGCAACGCAGCCGTTACGGTCTTCAAAATAACTGCCATCGTTGCGGCGTTGTAAATTTACCATTGCTTTTATTTCGCCCGATTCCACTTCCATCAGGATTGCATAACCTTCGGCTGCCCCAAAATCCTCAACGCCTTTTAACAATGTTTTATATGCCATATCCTGCAAGTTGGTTTCAATCGTAGTTACTACATCCATTCCATCGCTTGGCTCTGTAATAATGCGTTCGATATGTGTGTTCCCGATACTTTCCATTATTGCCCTGCCCGAGTCGCCATTCAGTTCGTTATCAAAACTTAATTCCAATCCGGTTTTTGTCCTCTTATATTCGTCGAAAGTGCCGACAGTACGCGATGCAAGTTCGCCAAAAGGTTTTATGCGTTTAGTGAATTTCTCCACCAAAAGTCCACTTTTCACACCGCCAAGCGCAAAAAGTGAATCCTGTTTTATTGCCCTATATTGCAGGTCTGAAATGCGTTTTGGGGTCAGTTTGTAGAACGCCGTTTGTTCGGTAAATGCTTTTGTAAGTTCACGTTTGTATTGTTCTGCGCTTTTGTTTCCAAATATTTCCGCCAAATGTTGTGATGTAGAATTAATATATTTATCAAAAAGGTCGAATTGGTTTTTCTTTCGTTCGTTGGCGGCTCTGTTTTGTTTGATGCGGATTTGTTCGGCGTTATCGTTTGCGGCTGGCAAGTTTTTCGGGTTTGGACGCAACGACGGAGTTCGCATATCAATATAAAGCAGGTATTCGGGCAGATTTGTGGCAAGAATGCTGTTGTCGCTTGCAAGTATTTTTCCTCTGTTGCCCACAATGGCGTAACTTTTCGATTTGTATTGCTCGTTCATTTCGAGCAAAGGCTTTTTCTCCGAAATTTGGATTTTCCCAATCTGTACTACAACTACTACAAATAGCAATGCCACAATCAGATAAACTATTGTGTAACGTATTATTATGTGTCTAATTTTATCCGACATAGTTGTAAATTTAATTAGTTGCTACTCTGGTTGAATCTATGTAAACCGAAGGTTTTGTGGGTTTTTCCAAAGGGATATTTCTCTCAATTATCATTTTTTCGATATTCGACTGTATGCTCATTTTTTGCAATTCGGCATCAATAGTTGTTTTTTCGTTTCGGGCATTACGAATGCTGTCGTTATAACTTTTTATTTCGGTTAATTGAGTGTCGCAATAATATCCATTGTGTATTTCCATAAAAAACAACGTTGCAATCAGAATTATAAGAGGAATTTGATTAATAAAAAATCGCTTTGATAAAAATTTCCCACCTATTATATCTTTGATTTTAAATGATTTGAAATGTTGTTTAATTTCTTTACTGATATTTTTGTACCACTTCATTTTTCGGTTTTATTATTGAGTTTATTAATATCTATTGTTATGTAATCATCCTGCTCGCGCGGGCTTGCAGCCCGTGTGTTGGCTATTTTATCAAGGCACGGATTGCAAATCCGCGCCAGCGGATTATCTATAAACTATTCTCTACACTTTCTCGGCAATTCTAAGTTTTGCACTTCTCGAACGTGGATTTTCGGTAATTTCCTCTTCCGATGGTACTATTACTTTGTTGTTCACTGTTTTTAACGGAGTAATACATTCGCCAAAAAAGTTTTTTTCCTGTTTACCTTCAAAATTTCCTGTTTTAAAATAGTTTTTCACCAATCGGTCTTCGAGCGAGTGATAACTTATTATGGCAATTCGCCCATTTTTTTTCAGTACTTGCGTGCTTTGCAGTAACAATTCTTTTAGTGCATCGAGTTCGCCGTTTACTTCAATTCTGATTGCCTGAAATGCCTTCGACAGTTCTTTTTTTTCGTGGTCGTAGCGCGTAAAAGGCTGCATAATTTGCAAAAAATCGTTTATAGTACTAATTTTTTTATTGCTGCGGGCTTTTGTAATTGCTGCCGCTATTTTTCGAGCGTCGTACATTTCGCCGTAATTTTTAAAAATATCTGCAAGTTTTTCTTCCTGATATGTATTAAGAAGTATTTCGGCTGTCAGACTTGCATTTTGGTTCATTCGCATATCCAGCATTGCATCGTGTCGAAACGAAAAACCTCTTTCAGCCGTATCGAAATGATAAAACGAAACTCCTAAATCAGCCAAAATACCATCCACAGCATCAATTTTATGATAGCGTAAAAAATTTTTTATATATCTGAAATTACCTCGCACAAATGTAAATTTACTGTCGTCAATCGTGTTTGTGGTAGCGTCGCTATCGTGGTCGAAACCAAGTAATCGCCCTTCATTACTGAGATGCGAGAGAATTTTGCGCGAGTGCCCACCCCCACCAAAAGTTGCATCAACGTAAATGCCATCGGCTTTGATGTTCAATCCGTTGATTGTTGGCTCTAATAATGCGGGGATATGGTAGTTCATTTTGTTTGTTTTTAGATTGTCGATTATCACATTGTTTCTTCCATCAGGGCGGCAAGTTCTTCGTCGCTCATCATATTTGCTGTATGTTGCGCCTTACTCCAAATCGCAAAACGGTCAATTCGCCCTTCAAACACTATATCCGAATTTTCGATTCCTATTGCCTCCAAATGGCGTTGTTTAAGCAGCACTCTGCCTTGCGCATCAATATCGAGCCACTCGGCTTTACCGGTAAAAGCGGCGAGAGCAGCAGCATTTTTGCCTTTGTACTCGTTAAATTTCTGCAACATTTCTTCCACTTTGCGATTCCAAATTTGTTCCGGATACACAATCAGGCAATTTTCTTTTGTGTCCTTACGCAACACAACTTTTTCCTGTTCGCCATTTGCGAGCAGTTTACGAAAAGATGCAGGTATAAAAACCCGTCCTTTTACATCAAGTTTTGCTTCATATTTTCCTAAAAATGTTGACATCGATTTGTGCGTTTTAATTACAGCGTAAAAATAATATAATTTTTTTATTTAATCCACTTTAAACCACTATTTTTTATTAACAAGTAATCAACAGCAATATTGCTAATTATCAACACAATAATAACAAAATCGACAAATTTGTAATTTTTTGTAATTTATTAATTATCAATGCATTATCATTTAATATTTTTCATATTTTATAAATGGGGTGAAGTGGAGTTAATTTTTGTTAGTTAAGTTATAAACAATCAATAACGTTAATTTTTCAAAAAATGGCAAAAAAATCCCTTTGTTTTTCATTTTTTTGGAAAACAAAGGGAAAAAAATTGATGGAATTATGATTTTTTTGACGATTTTTTTGTCCGAATTTGGATTTACAGAGTTAATAGGATTTTCTTGATTCATATTTTGTCTGAACTTTGATTTTCCTGATTTTTTTGATTAATATGATAAAATGTATTATTAACACTAAAAGGTGAGATGTAAAGAATTTAAGGTTAATTAAAAAAATATTTGTTCCGAAGTTTCCCGTAGGAAATACATATCAATAGAAAACAAGATACGAATAACCACATTCTTTACAGCCCAGCGTTAGGGTTTACCGTTTCTTCCGTTTCGTAAGATGTCCGTTGTCCGTAGAGACGCGGCATACCACGTCTCTACAATGCGGGCTGTTCATCATTTATTATAATTACTGTTTTTTTCTTCGTGCATTTTTGCCTTTGTGTCTTTGTGTTCAACAAATGTCTTTTTTCTTTTTGCCTGAAAAGCGTTATTGTCATAACCGTAGGTCAGCGACCTGCGGTTAATACTGCCAAGCAATCTCTGCCTGTAAGGCAGTACTTTAAGATAAGTTCTGCCTTACAGGCAGCGGTCATGGTTGTGCATTTTCCTTAGGTCGCACTACGTTTGACCTAAGGTTACGAAAATATGACTTTTCAAGTCAAACATCGCTTTTTTACAATGTAAATATGTCTCTCGTATAATTTTTAATGCGTTGTTCTTGTTTGAGAACGCTGTTTTTTTTGTATTATTGAAAAAAAATTATACCTTTGTCCTCTAATTAAAAAAATATTTAACTAATGATAACACAAGACCAACTTAAAGATTTGTTGGAACGCGGTT